>JBEBRZ010000016.1:0-44027 GCA_040394615.1 Sphingobacterium mizutaii | reverse complement strand
CCCTGTTAGGCAGCTTTTTTATATTTTAGGGACTTGAATAACGTAAAGTTGGAATGGGATTTGTTTAATTATACAAACTGCCGTTTCCGGCAATTCTAGCTATTAAAAAATGGATATTAAAGTAAGAAACCTTAGTAAGAAGGATTATAAGGATTTAAAGAACTCTATGGAAGAGGCTTATCAGGGGCTTGGTGATACATGGACGAAAGAAAATATTGTGGATCTGATCGATATTTTTCCCGATGGTCAAATTGCAGTTGAAGTGGATGGAAAAGTAGTAGCATGTGCATTATCTATTATTTTGGATTCTCAAAAAACTAATGTATACGACAAATATTATTCAATTATTGACGACGGTAAATTTGATAAACATGATTTAGATGGGGATACATTATACGGTATTGAAGTTTTTGTTCATCCGGAGTTTCGATCTCTTCGATTAGGACGAAGGTTGTATGACCAAAGAAAAGAACTGTGTGAACAAAGAAACTTGCAGCGTATAATTGCAGGAGGGCGTATTCCTAATTATCATAATTATGCAGATCAGATGACACCTCGTACATATATTGAGAAAGTAAAACGTAAGGAAATCTATGATCCTACTTTAACCTTCCAATTGTCTAATGATTTCCATGTAAAGAAGATTTTAAAGAATTACTTGCCTGAGGATTCGGAATCTAAAGAGGTTGCGACACTGTTAGAATGGAATAATATTTATTATGAACCTGACGCTCCATCTAACTCTGCTACCAAGCAAGCTATTCGTTTGGGATTAGTGCAGTGGCAAATGCGATTGTTTAAGGATTTAGAAGAGTTTTATGATCAAATAGAGTTTTTCGTTGATACGGTAAGTGACTATGGAGCAGATTTTATCATGTTTCCGGAGTTTTTTAATACCCCATTAATGAGTCCGTACAATGAGCTTCCTGAGAGGCTTGCCATGGAGAAATTGGCGGAACATACCAAAGAAATCGTGGAAAGAATACAACAGTTTGCGGTTTCTTATAACGTAAATATCATTGCGGGATCTATGCCTATCATGGAGCGGGGGAAGTTGTACAATATTAGTTATTTATGTCACCGTAATGGTAGTTTGGACTCTTATAAAAAGATTCATATTACGCCTAATGAGATGAAGTATTATGGCTTGGTGGGAGGTAATGAGGTGAAGGTATTTGACACAGATTGTGGTAAGGTTGGTTTGTTAATATGTTATGATGTGGAGTTTCCGGAGTTAGGACGGATTTTAGCGGATCAAGGTATGCAAATTTTGTTTGTGCCCTTTATGACTGATACGCAAAATGGTTATATCCGTGTTCGTTCATGTGCTCAAGCAAGGGCAATAGAAAATGAATGTTATGTTGCAATCGCCGGTTCCGTTGGAAATTTACCTAGAGTAAATAACATGGATATACAGTATTCCCAATCTGCTGTATTTACGCCGTCCGATTTTGCCTTTCCAAATAATGCTATAAAAGCTGAAGCTACTCCAAATACCGAAATGGTTCTTATTGCAGATGTAGATTTGTATGCACTTCGGGATTTAAATGAGTATGGTACAGTCAAAATCCTTAGAGACAGACGTAAGGATTTATATGAAGTTAAATTATTAAAGTAATATACCTTAAGAAAAAGGAGAGGGCTGATAAAATTTTATCAACCCTCTTTTTTGATTATGAAATTGTTATTGTTTTTTATAATTCTCTAATCCAAATGTTTCTGAAAGAAACTAAATCACCATGGTCTTGAAGTGAGATTGGACCAGCCCCGTGTGCAATCATCTTTGGTAATCCAATGTATTCTGTTGTTCCTTGTAGTTCAGTGTTATATTGTACAACGACACCATTATGTAAAACGGTTACTGATGCTCTTTTGATTAAATGACCATCTTTATTAAAACGTGGAGCAGTATAGAGGACATCATACGTATGCCAGCCGCTTTCAGGTTTTCTAACTTCTACCAATGGTGGGCTTTGTTTGTACAGACTTCCTGCCTGTCCATTCGTATAAGTTTTGTTGTCGTCATTGTCCAGGATTTGCAATTCATATTTTCCTTGCAGAAAAAGACCTGAGTTTCCGCGACCTTGACCTTCTCCTTTAATGACTTCCGGACTTTTCCATTCAATATGTAATTGGAAATCTTCAAAATTCTTTTTTGTTTGAATTCCACCCGTTCCTGGTTTTACAGTTAAGATGTTATCCTTAATCGTCCACGGAGCTTGGCTGCTTCCGTCCTTTTCACTAACCCATTCAGATAGATTCGTGCCATCAAAAAGTACAATTGCATCTGATGGTGCTGTATTTGCTTTTGTATTTACTACGCGCGGTACCGGTTCATAAAATTCAGTGTCCTGAGGCTGGAATTTAGTTTGTGCGCCAGCATATGAGATTCCCGCAAATAATGCGATTAATAAAGAGTGTTTTAACATCGGTTTAAGTTTTTTGTTAGGTTAATATAAGAAAAAACATTATTTTTAGTAGCAAACCTTGAAAACTTTATAAAAAATGGCACAAATAACTCAGAAGATTTCTTTAGAGGACGTTCGATTTTATTCTCCCATAGGATATTATGAAGAAGAACAGATTTTAGGTAATGAGTTTTTTGTAAGTGTTTCAATAAAATTTCCTTTTAAGAATCCCGATTCAGAGGAATTAGAAAACACAGTAAATTATGAAGAATTATATAGTATCCTTGTCGAGGTTATGTCTCCCCGAAGAAAATTGCTTGAATCAGCAGCTGAAGATATTCTAAATAAAATAATTGAACAATATAATCAGGTGAAGCAAATTGATGTTTCTATACGGAAAGTAAACCCACCTTTTGGAGGAGATACGGCTAACTCTATAGTGTCTTTATCTTATACCAGAGAAGCTTAAGTCTTTATTATTATTTTTCTCCTTTAATAGCCTTTTAAATCAGTGATTCGGTCATTTTGACTGTATTTGTTTAGCTTTTTAAGACAAATTGTCTTAAAAATAATCTTCTTATTCCTTGGTACGTTACTTGAATAAAGGATAGTATAAAAAAGAAAATTAAAAATTTAAATAAGGAGGAATTAAACATGGCATTAATAAAATTACCAGGAAAATCTTACAACACTGATTCAGTGAATCCATTTGTAAACAATGTATTTGACAATTTATTTAATGATTCATTCATTACAGATCGTTTAGTTACTAGAGTACCGGCAGTGAACATTACAGAGTCATCAGATACATTTAATATCGAAGTTGCAGCTCCGGGTTTGCAGAAATCAGATTTTAAAATCAATGTTGACAAAAATGTAATTAATATCTCAGTAGAGAAAAAAGAAGAAAAAGTAGAAGAGGGTAAAGTTTACAGCAAAAAAGAATTTAGTTACACATCTTTTTCAAGATCTTTTACATTACCAGATGTAGTTGATTATTCCAATATCGATGCGACTTATGAAAATGGTGTACTAGATATTAAGATTGGAAAAAAAGAAGAAGCAATTGTAGCAAAAAGACTAATAGAGGTGAAGTAAGTTTAATTGTGGTTAGTTGACTGGGGCAGCATTTTAATGCTGCCCCTTTTTTTGTTCAATTTATTTCGAATAAGAGATGAAAAATGTTTCATGGAGAGCTGACCCCCGTAGATGTGTTTTGTCATCTGAATGTATTAATTAAAAAAATATTTTAAACTACTTAACACCGTTAAGTAGTTTTGTTCCTGTTAATAAAAAGTCGTGGAAAAGAAAATAAAGCATAAAGAAGATTTAAGAGTTGCCATCTTGGAGGCTGCGAAGAGACTATTCGTACAAGAAGGTTATGAGTCGACTTCTATTCGAAAAATTGCCAAGGAAATAGGATTTAGTCCAACAACAATTTACCTCTATTATAAAGACAAAAACGATATTGTCTATGCTTTACATCAGGTGGGTTTTAATATGATGCGGGATCGGTTTTTTCCTCTGATGTCTGTAGATCACCCATTTGAGCGGTTGAAAGCTTTAGGTAAGAATTACATTCAGTTTGCTCTAGAACACCCTGAATATTATCAGGTTATGTTTATGATGCGGGAACCATTAACTTTTTTAAATGCACAATTAGAAAATAATAAATGGCCGGAAGGAGAAGTTGTTTTAAACTTTTTGAAAGACACTATTGTAGACTGTCAAAATAATGGTTATTTCAAAGGTTTGGATCCGGTGTTTGTGACACTCCAAGCTTGGTCTGCCGTACATGGAATTGTATCCTTGCAGGTTACTAATCACTTTGATTGTGTTCAGGAGGTTTTTGGAAAAAGCGAAAGTATGGAAGAAACAGTTTATTCATCTTTTCAGGTTTTAGTGGAGTTATTTAATTCATCAAAGTAGTTTTTAAAGTTTAATTAACACTGTTAATAATGAAGTTAATAAAAGAATATACATTGCTACTTCTTCTCTTTATTGGGATAGGGAAAATTAGTTTGGCGCAGGAAATAGTATTAGATCAATATATCAAGCAAGGTCTGGACAGTAATCTGGTACTGATACAAAAGGATTTGTCCATGAAAAGAGCAATGAACGGATTGGATGTCGCGCGGAGTATGTATCTACCCAATATCACTTTTGATCTAACTTATTCGCATGCTGATGGCGGGCGTTCTATAGACCTTCCTATTGGGGATATGTTGAACCCGGTTTATGCAACGTTGAATCAGTTGACGAATAGTGAAAATTTCCCTCAAATCAATAATGAACAAATTAACTTCCTACCTAAGAATTATTATGATGCAAAGATCCGAACATCGATTCCTATCATAAATACAGATATTAAACACAATCGGGTTATTCAAGAGAAAGTATTGGAGATGAGTAAGACTGAGGTTGAGTTATATCGAAGGGAGTTGGTGAAAGATATTAAGATTGCGTATTATAATTATTTAAGCGCAGTTCAGGCAAAAGTGATTTATGAGAATGCGTTAAAACTTGCTCAAGAAGGAAAACGGGTAAATGAGAAGCTGTTGGAAGCAGGCAAAGGACTGCCCGCGTATGTCATTCGGGCAAATGCAGAGATTGCCCAACAGGAATCGAAAATAGTTGAGGCGGAACAACAAATTAAGAATGCTAAATTTTATTTCAACGCTTTATTAAACAGAGAGGCTGATTCGGAAATTATATTTAGAGAGAGCGGAAAAGGATTTAATGATTTGAATACAGCTAATTTATCCGTAAATGTGGATGGTAGAGAGGAAATCAAATCTTTAGAAGGTAATATCGAAATTCAGGAATCATTGGTAGATATGAGTAAGCAAGCCTTTGTTCCAAAGTTAAGTGCATTTTTAGACCTAGGTTCTCAAGCTGAGGGGTTGAGAGTAAATCGGTATTCTCAATATTATATGGTTGGTGCTCAATTGACCTTTCCCATATTTCAAGGAAACAGAAACCGTTTGAAAATTCAGGAAAATCAAATAGCAGTTTCTGAAGCACAGAATAAATTAGATCAGGCAAAACAGCAGCTGGAATTGTCAGCAAATGTGGCTAAAAATGAATTAATCGCCATGCAAAGAAATTATGAGAGTTCTAAAGTGCAAATGGAGGCTGCTGCAACCTATCAACGATTGATATTACGGGGTTTTAACGAAGGTGTAAATACATATATTGAGACCATAGATGCCCGTTCGCAATTTACTAATTCACAATTAGCGAATAATATTGCTGCCTATAAACTCTTATCAGCAATGGCCAAACTAGAACGAGAAAATGCAACATATCCACTAAATTAATCATCATGAAATTTGTTTATATATCATTATTTTTTGCATGCGTAACAGCTTTTTTGATGGGCTGTAACTCATCATCTGAACGCAAATCGGAGATTTCTATTCAGGATACGATTCCTGTAACACTCATGGCGATTAATCAAACTGAGGGAAGTACGAGAATTGAAGCTACAGGAGTATTCACAACGGATGACGAAACATTATTGAGCTTTAAAAATGGGGGAGTGATCTCGAAAATAACAGTTAAGGAAGGAGATGCGGTAAGGAAAGGACAGTTATTGGCTTCTGTATTAAGTTCAGAAGTAGATGCTAAAGCGGGGCAAGCTAAGCTAGCTGTTGAAAAGGCTAAAAGGGATTTTGACAGAGCAAATAAGCTTTATCATGATAGTGTGGCAACTTTAGAGCAGATGCAAAATGCTAAAACAGCTTTAGAAGTTGCACAGGAGGATTTGAAGTCAGTTAATTTTAATCAGCAGTATTCCAATATTTATTCTCCGGTTTCAGGGTATGTATTAGCCAAATTGGCTAATGAGGGACAAGTAGTAGGTCCTGGGACTCCGATATTACAAGTAAACGGGGCAAGTAATGCAAACTGGAAATTAAAGGTGGGAGTAGGTGATCAGCAATGGGCCAAAATTAAGATTGGGGATAGGGCCAGGATAAATACAGATGCTATGCCTTCAGATACTTTGGAAGCCAGAGTTGCAAAAAAATCCGAAGGTATCGACCCTCAATCGGGAACTTTTGTCATTTTCTTGGAACTAATAGATAAACCTGAGAATAAATTGGCCTCGGGAATATTTGGTAGATCCATTATTATGAGTTCGGGAACAAAAGACAAGACTGTGTGGCGTGTCCCGTTTTCCGCTTTGTTAGATGGCGATGGTAGAGAGGGTTATGTATTTATAACGGAGGATGGAAAAATTGCTAAAAAGCAAAAAGTTAAAATAGTCAACATGGAGAACGATGATGTTTTGATAGCCTCAGGGTTAGAAAATGCACAATCTTTAATTATCTCGGGAAGTCCGTATCTCGTTGACGGATCACCTATAATTGTTGTAAAATAATCACAAAACTTAATTTCATGAGCTTAATTAGATATCCAATTAAGAATTATCAATTCACCTTGATCATGGTTTTGATGATTATGGTAGTTGCAGTTACTTCCATGTTGACGATGCCTAGGGCAGAGGATCCGGATATGAAAGGCGTGACATTTCCGGTGTTAGTGGTACATCCTGGAACCAGTCCGAAGGATATGGAGCAATTGATTGTAAAACCATTAGAAGCAAGGTTTTATGCTTTAGACAATATCCGAGAAATCAAAACGACTATTAATAACAGTGTTGCCTTTTTCTTCGTTGAGTTTGAATATGGCCAGAACTATGACAATAAGTATCAAGAATTGGTGCGTGAATTGAATGCCGCTGGTCCCGAACTTCCTGATAATATTTACAGTATGGAGGTGATGAAGATTGATCCCACCAACGTGAATGTAATCCAAATGGCTTTGATCTCTGAGAATGCCTCGCAGGCAACGATGAAAGAATATGCAGATGAATTAAAACAGGAATTGGAAAAAATAAAATCTTTAAAAGGAATAGAAGTGTCAGGTATACCTGATCAACAAATTCGTATTGATTTGAACCAGGCTAGGTTAGCTGAATTAGGAATCACTATGAATAGAATTATTCAGGTCGTTCAAAGTGAGAATCAAAATATTCCGGCCGGAAGCATAAACGCAGGAACTCAATCTTTCAGTGTGAAAAGTTCTGGTAATTACCAAAGTATTGAGGATATTAAAAATACGATTGTAGCTAGTGTTGAAGGAAAGAATGTTACTCTCAAAGACGTATCGGAGGTATATCCGGCATTTAGTACCAATAGACATATTACAAGACTAAATGGATTCCAAAGTGTATTAATCGTAGCGGCGCAGAAAGAGGGTATGAATATTACGGATACGCAAAAGGAATATAAAAAAGTCATTAATGAATTCAAGAGCAGTCTTCCAAAAAATATTGATTTAATTTTAAATTTTGATCAAGGAGATAATGTAAATAAACGGTTAGGTGGCTTAGCGCTGGATTTTGGCATTGCGATTTTATTAGTATTATTTACGTTATTACCCCTGGGTACCAGAGCTTCATTGGTTGTTATGATTGCGATTCCTTTATCTCTTGGCTTGGGTGTGATTGCTATGAATTCCTTTGGTTACTCTTTGAATCAACTTAGTATAGTAGGTTTTGTTGTTGCGTTAGGATTAGTTGTCGATGATAGTATCGTTGTTGTTGAAAATATTGAGCGTTGGATGCGGGATGGGTATAGCAGATATGAAGCTGCAATTAAAGGAACAGAGCAAATTGCACTAGCGGTATTAGGCTGTACTGTAACTTTGGTAATTGCTTTTATGCCATTGGTATTTATGCCAGAAATGGCGGGTGAGTTTATTCGGAGTATGCCTATAGCAGTTATTTCTTCTGTAATCGGATCCATGTTGATTGCGCTCATGGTAGTGCCTTTTTTGGCAAGTAAAATGTTAAAACCTCATGAGCATGAGGGAGGAAATGCAATTCTTCGAGGGATGCAAAATATTATCCATAAGTCCTATGGTGTGTTCCTGGACAAAGCTTTAAAGCATCCGGGACGTACTACTTTAATAGCTCTTGTAATTTTCCTTGGTTCATTGGCTTTAATTCCAACAGTTGGTTTTAGTTTATTTCCTCCATCTGAAAAGCCTCAGTTTATGATACACATTAATACGGCTTTACAAGCTAATATCAATACTACAGATAGCATAACCAAGCAGATTGAGAAGGAATTAAAAACCCTTCCTGATGTGAAATACTTCACATCGAATGTTGGTAAAGGAAATCCCAGAGTTTATTATAATATGCAACAAGCAAGGGAGGATGTTTCTTATGCAGATATTTTTGTACAACTGCATGATGATGTAAAATCGAAAGAAAAAATCGCTCTTATTGAACAGCTAAGAAAGAAATGGACGCCCTATTTAGGAGCGAGAGTTGAGGTTCGTGACTTTGAACAAGGTGTTCCTATTATATCACCGGTTGAAGTAAGAGTTTTTGGAGATAACCTGGATACCTTGCAATCACTTTCTTATAAGATTGAAGATTTACTTAAGAAAACAGCAGGAACTGAATATGTAAATAATCCGATTAAGAATAATAAAACAGATATTAAAGTTAATATCAATAAGGATAAAGCAATGGCTCTAGGTGTTCCCACATCAGCTATTGATCAAACAATAAGAGTTGCTTTAGCAGGATATAATGTAGGAACATATTCAGACCCCAACTCGGATAATAATGATTATTCTATTGTCGTGAGTATTCCAAAAGAGGGAGAGCCTACAATTGCTACATTGGAAGGTATTTTTGTAGATAATGTTGGGGGTACCTCTATTCCATTGATGCAGTTAGCAACATTAGAATTTGAAGAATCTCCTTCCAATATATATCACCAGGATAAAATTAGGACCGTATCTGTAAATTCTTTTGTGAAAAAAGGATACGGAAATGATGAGGTTATCAATTCAGTTATAGATCAAATGGATCAGTTTTCACTTCCTCCGGGGTATAGCTATGAAATGGGCGGAGAAGTTGAAAGTAGAGAAATGGCATTTGGTGGATTCGGTACAATAATTCTTATTACTGTATTTATGTTTATTGCAGTTTTGATTCTTGAATTCAAAACATTCAAAAGTACGCTTATCGTGTTATCTGTTATTCCTTTAGGAATTGTCGGGGCAGTATTGGCGTTATTGATAACAGGAAATACCTTGTCATTTGTGGCCACAATTGGTATAGTTGCATTAGCAGGTATCGAAGTTAAGAATACGATTCTGCTGGTTGATTTTACCAATCAATTGAGAAGAGAGGGGATGGCGTTAAATGAAGCTATAGAAAAGGCAGGTGAAATTAGATTCTTACCAATTATCTTGACCTCACTTACAGCTATAGGAGGATTAATGCCGATAGCATGGTCTTCTAATCCATTGATCTCTCCATTAGCGATTGTAATGATCGGAGGACTAATTAGCTCTACTTTATTGTCTAGAATAGTTACGCCAGTAGTTTATAAATTAATACCACCAAAAATAGAGGATGAAGCTTAGGTCTAACAGCTTCTACAGAGGGATTAAAAACAAATATTTGGCTATTCTGTTTATTGTATAAAAGGAAAGAAAATGAAAAAATTATTAATCATAGGATCAGCATTACTTTTTTTAGCATGCAATAGTCAAAATAAAAATGCAAATACTACAGATTCAGGTTCAACCAGCGGTATTGAAGCAGGGGAGAAAGATCCCGCAATAGCAGCTAATAATCCTGCAGATGTATTACCTGATGTTGCAAAGAAATTTGTTGCTGAACATTTTCCCGATGCAACCATATTGAATGTTGATAATAAACAAAGTCCGATTACAGACGGAACAGTCTTTGAAGTGAAACTTTCGGATAAGACGGAGATTGATTTTGATAAAGATGGTGAATGGCGAGAAATAAATGCTGAAGATGGAGTTGCACTTCCATTGTCTGTTTTACCAACAAATATTCAGGATTATGTAAAAAAGAATTATGCAAATGTTCAGGTTTTATCTGTTGATAAAGAAATGGATTATATAGCCGTTGATTTGGCAAATGATACAGATCTTATTTTTGACCTGGATGGTAATTTCTTAAGGATAGATAAGTAATAAATTCGTTGAAAATTAAAAAGCCTTCTTACAATAGTGTAAGAAGGCTTTTTAATTTTATCTGATACTACTTTAGCCTAAGCTAGCTAGACTTTCTTCTAATATTTGAATCTTTGTTTGAGCATCATCTCTCTTGTTCTTTTCATTTTGAACAATCTCAGGTTTCGCGTTTTGTACAAAACGTTCATTAGATAATTTCTTATCAACAGAAACCAGAAATCCTTTAAGGTATTCGATTTCTTTGCTGATGCGTTCTTTCTCGGCGTCTACATCAATATTATTCTCTAAAGTGATATAACACTCATCTTTTCCGGCTAAGAAGCTCACAGCTCCCGCTATCTTTTCTTTTACAAAAGATAATTCTTCGATGTTTGCTAGTTTAATGATGCTTTCCTGATATTTACTGTAATCAATATTTGTCGCATTAATTGCTAAAGGAAGAGCAATCTTAGGAGAGATTCCTTTTGAATTTCTGATATTACGCACTTCTGAAATTACCTGTTGAACAGTCGTGAATTCTTTGATTAAGCCTTCATTGAATGGCTCTGCAATAGGAAATTCGGCAACAATAATACAATCTTTATCATCACGGGTGCCAAAAATTTCATCATGCCATAATTCTTCCGTAATAAATGGCATAAATGGATGTGCTAGTTTTAGAACCTTCTGGAATAATGATTTTACAGTTTCCAGTGTTTCACTTTCTATTGGAGCTTGATATGCAGGTTTAATTAATTCAAGATACCATGCGCAGAAATCATCCCAAATCAACTTATAGGTTGCCATTAAGGCATCTGAAAGTCTGTAATTTTTAAAATGTTCATCGATCTCTATTAATGCTTGATTGAATCTGCTTTCAAACCATTCAGCTGATACCTTATGAGCTTGAGTAGCTGGTTTATCAATAACTTCCCATCCTTTTACTAAGCGGAAGGCATTCCAGATTTTGTTTGCAAAGTTTCTTCCTTGTTCGCAATAAGAAACGTCAAACATTAAGTCATTTCCAGCTGGAGAAGAAAGAAGCATACCAACGCGCACTCCATCTGTACCATATTGTTCCATTAATTCAATAGGATCAGGGGAGTTGCCAAGTGACTTGGACATCTTCCGACCTAATTTGTCGCGAACAATACCCGTTAGGTAAACATTTCTAAAGGGAGGTTTTTGGGTATAGTCATGTCCCATGATGATCATACGAGCTACCCAGAAGAATAAAATCTCAGGAGCAGTTACAAGATCATTGGTTGGATAGTAATATTTGAAATCAGGATTTTCAGGATTTCTCACTCCATCAAAAACGGACATTGGCCATAAACCCGAAGAGAACCAAGTGTCCAAAACATCATCTTCTTGACGAATGCCATTTGTAGACTTGCCTTGTTGTTCAAATTCAGCAATAGCTTCAGTTTCAGTTTTTGCAACCACCCATTCATTTTTATCATTATACCAGGCTGGAATACGCTGTCCCCACCATAGTTGACGTGAGATACACCAATCCTTAACATTGTCCATCCAATGTTTATAGGATGCAAAGAACTTTTCGGGGATTAATTTGATTGTTCCATCTTCAACATACGCCAAAGCGGGTTTAGAAAGTTTGTCCATTTTTACGAACCATTGCATAGAAAGCTTTGGTTCAATAGCTGCATTTGTACGTTCGGAAAACCCTACTTGAGATTTATAATCTTCAATCTTTTCAATCTGTCCTGCTTCTTCCAAGAGAACGGCTATTTTCTTACGAGCTATAAAACGATCCTCTCCAATTAATATCTGAGCCTTGTCATTTAGCGTACCATCGTCATTTAAGATGTCGATAACCTCAAGGTTATGCTTTTGACCTAGTTCGTAGTCATTTAAATCGTGGGCAGGAGTTACTTTCAAACATCCTGTACCGAATTCCATCTCAACATATTCGTCTTGAATAATAGGGATCTCACGATTGATTAAAGGAACAAGAACAGTTTTTCCTTGAAGATGCTTATATCGTTCGTCCAATGGATTAATACAGATCGCTGAATCGGCCATAATGGTTTCAGGACGCGTAGTAGCAATTATTACATACTCATCCGAATCTTTGATTTTATAGCGGATATAATAAAGCTTTTGATTTACTTCTTTACGGTTTACCTCTTCATCAGATAAAGCTGTTTTTCCTTCAGGATCCCAGTTTACCATACGGATGCCCCGGTAGATGTATCCTTCCTTATAGAATTTAATAAAGGTATCTATAACAGCTTCAGAAAGATCAGGGTCCATTGTGAATTTAGTTCTTTCCCAATCACAGGAGGCACCCAACTTTTCAAGTTGTTTTAAAATAATTCCGCCATATTTATTTTTCCATTCCCAAGCATGCGTTAAAAACTCTTCACGTGTAATGGATGCTTTTTCTATTCCTTTTTCTTTAAGCATAGCCACCACCTTTGTTTCCGTTGCAATGGATGCATGGTCCGTGCCGGGTACCCAACAAGCGTTTTTACCTTGCATTCGTGCACGACGAATTAAGACATCCTGAATAGTATTATTCAACATGTGTCCCATGTGGAGAACTCCAGTCACATTTGGAGGAGGCATTACGATAGTATAGGGTTCGCGATCATCTGGTACTGAACGGAAAAATCCATTGGACATCCAATAGGAATACCATTTCTCTTCAGCTTCTTTTGGACTGTACGTTTTTGCTATGCTCATTATTAATTTTCAATATTCTAAAAGGAGTACAAAAATACGGATTTAAAGGCTTATTTCCCATTTCTGAAACGCAAATTAATATTGGATATTAATTAATTTAAAATTTAATGTTAATTAACTGTTTTCATTTGTAATTAAATGTAAATTTGTCGGTTCAATTTTCATATTTTCATGCAAAAACTAGTCAAGGATTTAAAAGGATTCCTTCTATATTTTGGTTTTTGGCTCTTGATGAGCTTTGTAGATCGAATGATCTTTTTAATATCCTTTTCAGCTAAAATAAATTTTTCTGAAATAAAAGATGTCTTCAGTATCTACTATCATGGATTGCCATTGGATTTTTCCATGGTTTCTTATATCTGTGTATTACCGTTCTTGGGATACCTTGTTCTTAATTATTATACCAATGAAAGGCTAAAGAAGAAAATTCTTAATGTATACACATTTGTATTACTGGTCTTTTTCCATATCCTGACATTTGCGAATGTTAATATTTATAGAGAATGGGGCGACAAAATATCAAAAAGAGCTATCGATGCTATTGCTGAAGATGTTGGAGGAGCATTTGCATCTGCTGAATCCACACCAGTATTTATTCCTATACTAAGTATCGTTTTATTAATAGCAATCACTTACTGGATATATCTAAGAATATTTAGAAACGTTTCTTTTCCTAAGAATCTACCAATTTGGAAGTTCGGAATTCAATTTATAATTGGTAGTACTATCCTTTTTGGATTTATTCGTGGCGGATTTGGTAGAGCACCCTTAAATCCAAGTAAAGCATATTTCTCTTCAAAATCTTTTTACAATCATGCTGCGGTCAATACGCATTATTCATTAATGCGGGAGTATTTTACGAGAAATCAACGGATGAGATCTCCTTATAAATACTTTTCTGAAGCAGAAGCAAAGGATTTACTTAAAAATATATTCATAGAAAATACAGCTTCAAGCATTAATATCTTGAAAACGCAAAGACCGAATGTTATTGTTTTGGTATTGGAGAGTTATGTAGCGGATTTAATAGAGTCATTGGGAGGTGAAAAAGGAATTTCACCACATTTTGAAGAATTTATTCAGGAAGGAGTATTATTCAATCAGATCTATTCTGCTTCTGATCGTTCAGATAAAGGAATCGTGGCGGTTTTTAGCGGTTTCCCAGCTCAAGGCCCGGAAAGTATTATTAAATATATAGATAAGCATGAAAACATGCCTGCTATGGGACAGGAGTTCTTTAATGCCGGTTATAAAACATCTTTTTACCACGGTGGTCAAAGTGAATTCTATAATATGAAATCTTATATGTTGACGCATGGGATTGATAAGGTGGTTGATATTATGAATTTCAATCCCTTAGTTCCAAGAACCTCCTGGGGTGTTTATGATCATGTGGTTTTTGAAAGGATGATTGAAGATTTAAATAATGAATCTGAACCATTTTTTAGTAGCATGTTTACGCTGGTGAATCACGAACCTTTTGAATTATATGATGGGTATAAATTTGGGAAAAACAACAATGCAAATCGATTCAGAAGTACAGCATTTTATACGGATAATGCAATCTTCGACTTTATTGAAGAGGCAAAAAAACAAGACTGGTATAAGAATACATTATTCGTTTTGGTCGCCGATCATGGACATAGACTCCCTGCGGAGAAATGGGATATTTCCCAACCCCAACGGTTCCATATTCCCTTATTATTTTTCGGTGATGTAATTAAAGAAGAGTATAGAGGTACTAAAATCAATAGGATAGGGAATCAAACGGATTTGCCAAAAACACTGTTAAATCAATTGGCTCTTCCATCTGATCGCTATAAATGGAGTAGGGATTTATTCAATAAGAACACAATGGAAATGGCATTCTATAATTCTAAAGATGAAATCGGGATAATTGCGCCTCAACAAATTGTTTCTTATAACAGGGTTGGCAATATCATAGATTTTGAATCTAATTCCCAATATCCGAAAGTGAAAACTGATAGCCTCTTAAATATAACCAAGGCTTATTATCAAGAGGTCTATGAAGATTTTATGAAGTATTAAAAAAGAGAGATGATTAAGCTAAAAGGATGGTTTGGACCTTATTTAGCATTGGCAATTCGCCTGGCTATTATGTTGCTGATCTATGCAATATTACGAATAGGCTTTTATGGCTTTAATGTAATGCAGTTTCCGCATGTCTCTTTTCAGGAGATGATGCTGATGATGGGGGGAGGTGTAAAGTTTGATATTGTAGCTCTACTGTATATCAATATACTCTATATCCTATTGGTCGTTATTCCTGTTCCTTTCAAATATAACGCTGGATATAAGAAATTCAGTAAATGGTTATTTATAACTTCTAATAGCATTGGGGTTGGCCTCAACCTGATTGACTATGCTTATTATCCTTTTACGTTAAAACGGACTACCGGAACAGTCTTCGATCAATTTGCTAATGAAGAGAATTTAGGGAAATTATTCCTTGATTTTGGCTTGGAGTACTGGTATTTAATTATTGTTTTTGTGTTAATAGTGTGGGGGTTAATCAAAATTTACAATTTAATTGAGGTTGAAAAACCAACAGCTTTTAATTGGAAGTTTTATGCCGTTCAACTAGTTCTGCTTTTAGGTGTTGCTTTTCTATTTGTAGGCGGAGTAAGAGGAGGTTGGGCACATAGTACGAGGCCTATAACACTTAGTAATGCTGGTGATTATGTTAAATCCCCGGAAGAAATGAATATAGTGCTTAATACACCATTTTCCATTCTAAAAACACTTAAGGCAGTAACCTTAAAGGAAAAGAATTTTTATGCAGATGATGAAATAGATAAAATATATCCTGTAATACATCAACCGAATGACTCAGCAGCATTTAAAAAATTAAATGTAGTAATCCTGATCATGGAGAGTTTCGGAAAAGAACATATAGGCTTTTTCAATAGAGAATTGGATAATGGTACCTATCGGGGATATACTCCTTTTTTGGATTCCCTTATCCAACAGTCATACACTTTTACCAGATCTTATGCAAATGGCCGGAAATCTATTGATGCTTTGCCTTCTGTAATAACGGGAATTCCTTCTATTGGTGAGCCTTTTGTATTATCTGTATATTCCGGAAATAAAACAACTAGCTTAGCTAAGCTTTTAGGTGAAAAAGGGTACACTACTTCATTTTTTCATGGTGCTCCGAATGGTAGCATGGGTTTTTCGGCTTATATGCAATTGGCAGGCATTCAACATTATTATGGGAAAAATGAATATAATAATGATGCTGATTTTGATGGGATTTGGGGGATTTGGGATGAACCTTTTATGCAGTTTATGGCAAAAGAAATTAACCAAATGAAAGAACCCTTTTTTACGAGTTTCTTTTCGCTTTCCTCACATCATCCATTTAAGGTTCCCGAAAAGTATGAAGGCAAGTTTCCAAAAGGAACGCTACCTCTTCATGAGCCTTTGGGCTATGCTGATTATGCGCTGAAGAAATTTTTTGAATCAGCCTCTAAAAGTACTTGGTTTAATAATACGCTTTTTGTTATATGTGCAGATCATGCCAGTATGAGTCATTTCCAAGAGTATACAACTTTACCTAATACCTTTTCCATCCCGATTATATTTTATTATCCAGGAGGTGAATTAAAAGGAGTATCCGATAAATTGGTCCAACAAATCGATATAATGCCTACAGTTTTGAATTACTTAGAATATGATAAACCATACTTTTCATTTGGTTTTGACGCTTTCTCAAAGGATAGAAATAATTTCGTAGTTAGTAATATTGGTAGTAATTATAATTTTTTCAAAGGAGATTATTTCATGACTTATGGAGACAATGAAGTTAAATCTTTGTATAACCTCAAAGAAGATAAACTTTTACAGAAGGATCTTCATGGAAAATCATTGGCAATTCAAGATTCTTTATTAAAAGGACTTGAAGCTTTTATGCAGCAGTATAATAATAGAATGATTCATAATAAGTTAGTGGTTGACTAATTCCATAGATCTTTTGTAAAATTATATCGAAGGGTAAACATTTGTTGATTATCGATTTGGCCAGGACTAAAATGGAAGGATGCTGTAAATTTCCCTTCAATTTTATCCGTTTTAAATGGTGTCCAGCCTAAATCTATGCGATCATATTTATCCCTATGGTAAAATGAATCTCCGTTTGGTAAGTTCAAGGCCTGTCCTAAATAAAGTGTATTTGCTACAAAAAAACGTTTATAAGCCATGTGTATATTAGAGATAAAGCCGGAGGCTTTCTGCATATCATACACTGAGCGTACTCGATCAAATCCCATAGCCGCTCCTGCATCTATCGTTAAGGAATCTAAAAAAGTCTTGTGACTTAAGTCTAATCCCAAACGAATCATTATAACAGCATTGTCTTGAATATGTTCTTCTAAGCTATCATTACTTGTTAAAGCGTTGTGATAAAGTAACCCATCATTTCGGATAAAGAAATCGCCAATGCTATACTTTCCTGAGATTCCTGCAACAAATTGTTCGCGATTTTTTGACCCTTGCTTACTTAACCAATCAATAAAAACAGATTGTTGAAAACTAGCATTCCTGTAATTAAAATACATTCCTTCCATATTGGGTCTGTCATACATTAAAGTATCAGCCAGAACTAATCGCGGAATATCTTTTAGTCGCTCATATCTGGGAATAAAGCCTAAAGCAAAGTCGAAATTATCGGTTTTATAATTATAATAAGCAATTGGGTTTAAACGACTTTGATTTTGCGAATTGATCCCAAACTCCTGATTGAAGTGAACACCCCCATAAAATCTATGATTTTCTTCAAGTTTAAAGTAAAGGTTGGGTGATACTGTTGCACCAAAGAAAGTTTTCGGAATGGTATAAGGGGCGCCATATTCTCTATTATCTGCATAGCCAAAGAAGTCTATGTTTAATCCTATATTTTGTGATTTGGCTATTACACTAATAAATAGGAATAGCAGTAAAATATAAAACCTGTGGAACAGAATACTATGAATTTTCATAAAGTTGTGAAATCAAACGATCAACGATTTCTCCAAAAATACAAAAGGTCACCTGATTTCAGGTGACCTTTTAAGAATTATCTGTTTTGAAATTAAACTTCTAATAATAATCTTGCAGGATCTTCTAATAGTTGCTTAACACGAACTAAGAAGCTTACGGATTCGCGACCATCAATAATACGGTGATCGTAAGAAAGCGCAATGTACATCATTGGACGAATTACCACTTGGCCGTTTTCTGCAATTGGTCTTTGTATGATATTATGCATACCTAAGATTGCTGATTGCGGTGCATTGATAATAGGAGTAGACATCATGGAACCAAAAACACCACCATTTGTTATGGTGAAAGTACCACCAGTCATTTCATCAATTGTTAATTTATTATCACGTGCTTTAGCAGCTAATTCAGCGATTGATTTTTCAATTTGGTGAAGGGACATTGAATCCGCATTTCTGATAATAGGCACTACTAAGCCTTTAGGTGCTGAAACAGCAATAGAAATATCGGCGAAATCTGAATAAACAATTTCATTTTCATCTATCCTAGCATTTACAGCAGGCCATTCTTTCAAGGCAGTAGTAACTGCTTTAGTGAAGAATGACATGAAACCTAGACCGATGCCATGTTTTTCTTTGAAGGTATCTTTGTATTTCGCGCGAAGATCCATGATTGGCTGCATGTTAACCTCATTGAAGGTAGTCAACATAGCAGTTTCGTTTTTAACAGTCACTAAACGTTTAGCAATAGTTTTACGTAATGAACTCATTTTCTCACGACGTTCAATTCGCTCACCAGTTCTAGGAGCAGCTACCGGAGCAGCGGTGCTAGGAGTAGAAGCAGCTGGCTTAGATTCAGTCTTTGCAGGAGTAGCTTGTGCTTTCTCAGCATCTTCTTTCGTGATTCTTCCGTCTTTACCAGTTCCCTTGATTGAAGAAGGATCAATTCCTTTTTCTCTTAAGATTTTTGCAGCAGCAGGTGATGCAGTGCCCGCAGCGTAAGTTTCAGGACGTTCATCTTCTGCCTCAGCTTGCGCAGGTTTAGACTCTTCTTTGGAAGCAGGAGCTTCCTCTTTTTTGGACGAGTCTCCAGAATCTGCAGGTGCCTCTCCATCTTCAATAGTACATACTACAGCACCAATTTCAAGCGTATCACCCTCTTGGGCAATTATACGTAATATACCTGCTTTTTCAGCTGGTAATTCAAACGTTGCCTTGTCAGATTCCAATTCGGCAATGTTTTCGTCCATTTCGACGTAATCACCATCTTGTTTTAGCCATTGGGCCAAGGTTACTTCGGTAATTGATTCACCAACCGAAGGGACTTTGATTTCTAAGCTCATATTTACTTCTTTTAAACCTCCTTTAAATATACTATAATATTAGAACGGACGGTTAAACAAATTGTTTATTCAAATGATTTATTAATTATTGCCTCTTGTTGAGCAACATGTTTTTTCATATAACCAGTTGCAGGACTACCACTTTGCGCACGAGCAATCACGTTTGTAAAATCTATCTCCGTGTTGCGGAATATGCGACAGTAATAAGGCCATGCTCCCATATTCTCATTCTCCTCTTGTACCCAGATGAATTCTTTAGCTTTCTTGTACTTAGTACGGATTGCTTTAAATTGTTCCACTGGTGCAGGATATAATTGTTCAACTCTTATGATTGCTACATCAGTACGTTTATCCGCCTGTTGTTTTTCTAAAAGATCGTAGTAAATCTTTCCTGAACAGAATAGAACTCTCTTTACAGATGTTGGTTTTGCGTATGAATCGCCAATTACCTCTTGGAAAGTTTCTTTTGTAAAGTCATCTAATTTTGATACTACTTTTGGATGACGTAATAAACTTTTAGGAGTAAATACGACCAATGGTTTACGGAAATCCCTAACTAACTGGCGACGTAATAAATGATAGTAGTTTGCAGGAGTAGTACAGTTTGCAATAATCATATTATCGTTAGCACATAACTCCAAGAAACGTTCGATACGGCCTGAAGAGTGTTCAGGACCTTGCCCCTCCATACCATGAGGTAACATCATTACAAGACCGTTTGATCTTCTCCATTTTGTTTCCGCACTTGACAGGTATTGATCAACAATAATTTGGGCCCCATTGTAAAAGTCACCAAATTGAGCTTCCCAAACCGTTAAGGCCTGCGGATTTGCTAGCGCATATCCATACTCAAATCCTAGTACTGCATATTCGGAAAGAAGTGAGTTATAAATATTAAATCTTTCTCCACCATTAACATTTGCCAATGGGATGTATTTTTCTTCTGAATCTTCTAATGTTAAAACAGCATGACGATGTGAGAAAGTACCACGTTGAACATCTTGACCAGATATACGAACGCGATTACCTTCATCTAGTAAGGTCGCATAGGCCATTAACTCACCCATAGCCCAGTCGTAGCTGTCATTTTTAATCATAGCAGCACGATCTTCGAATAATTTGGAAATTTTACGGAAAAACTTTTTGTCTTTCGGAAGAGTGGTAATCTCAGTAGCTAATTTTAAGAATTCCTTCTCAGGAACCTTGGTGTCAGTTTCAGTGAAAATATCTGCTTTCTTAGCAGCATGTAGCCCTTTCCACGCACCACCGTACATAGGAATCTCATCCTCTAATTTATCTAGTTTTTTGGCTGCATTTAGCTCCTCTTGAAGATAATCTTTGAATTCCTTTTCTGTATCCTTTACATAGGTTTGATCAATTGATTTTTCATCCACTAATTTTTTAGCATAAACATCTTTTGGATTTGGATGTTTCTCAATTGCTTTGTAAAGCAAAGGTTGTGTGAATTTAGGTTCATCTGCTTCATTGTGTCCATAGCGACGGTAACACAATAAATCAATATAAACGTCGGTCTTATATTTTTGACGGTATTCGACTGCCAAATTAATTGCGTATACAACAGCCTCGGCATCATCGCCATTTACATGGAATACCGGGGATGATGAAATCTTAGCTACATCTGTACAATAAGTGCCGGAGCGGGCATCTTTATAGTTCGTAGTGAAACCTACCTGATTGTTGATTACGATATGAACAGTTCCGCCTGTGCGATAGCCTTCTAACTTAGACATTTGAGTAACTTCATAAACAACTCCTTGTCCTGCAATAGCAGCATCACCATGGATTAAAATAGGAGCGATCTTAGAAGAGTCCCCATTGTACTTCATGTCGATTTTAGAACGTGTAATACCTTCAACAATAGGTCCTACGGTTTCTAAATGTGATGGATTCGGTGCTAATGAAAGGTGAATTGTTTTTCCGTCCTCAGTCGTTACATCAGAAGAATAACCTAAGTGATATTTAACATCACCTCCGAATTGTAATTCCGGATCTTCATCAGCATACATTTTTCCCTCAAATTCTGAGAAAATCGTTTTGTATGGTTTACCCATGATGTTTGCTAACACGTTCAAACGTCCACGGTGAGCCATACCTATCATAAATTCTTGGATTCCCAAGCTAGCTCCTTTTTCAATTACTGAATCAAGTGCGGGGATTAAGCTTTCGGCACCTTCCAAAGAGAAACGCTTCTGGCCTAAAAATTTTGTCCCCAAGAAACTTTCGAAAACTACAGCTCTGTTCAATTTCTTGAAAATACGCTGCTTCTGTTCGATATTGTAATGAGGTTGGTTTCTATCCGCTTCCATATGGTCTTGTAACCATTTGATTTTTTCTGGGTTACGGATGTATTTGAATTCAGCTCCTATAGAACGACAATAGGTGTCTTCTATAAGCTGACGAATGTCTCTCAGTTTAGCGGGACCTAAACCTACTTCTACCCCTGCATTGAAAACAGTGTCCATATCTGCTTCAGATAGTCCGAAAGTTTCTAATTCTTTGCCAGGGTAATATTTGCGGCGTTCGCGAACAGGGTTTGTTTGAGTAAATAAATGTCCACGGTCTCTGTAGCCATGGATCATGTTTAATACATTAATTTCTTTTAATGCGTGGTCAGAAACACCTTCAACTGATTCTACAGAACCACCATCAGATGTTTGACCAAAGTCAAATCCTTCAAAAAACTTTTGCCAACCAAAATCTACTGAATTTGGGTCAGCTTTGTATGCTTGATATAAACCGTCGATGTAACTCGAATCAGCATTACTCAAAAATGTCAATTTGTCCATGTGGATTGGGGTGATAAAATTTTGCCAAATTTATAAATAATAAACTTACTTTTCCTCATTAAATCGATATAAAATACAATGTTTTAGCATCTTTTCTTTATGCTAAAACAAATGAGAAATAAATAACAGTTAATTCTGAATAATCATGGTGTTTTGATTATTTAGGGACATAAAGCCGTTTAGCGAGTTCTTGCCAATCAGAGGTGCTGTTTTCCTTCGTACTGGTGCCAACTCCAGCCATGTGTGACCAGAAGCCGTAAGTCGTCGCCGGAGCAAAATCTAAAAGGTGATCCTCGAAAAAAGCTGCCCCATCTAACCAATTCGATCCTAATTCCTGAACGAAATATTTTGCGATCAATCTTCTTTCTGCATAAGTGATGTTTCCAGTATCAAGTAAGGTTTTGATACTATAATCTACGGCTTCATCACCAGTATTTGCTGATTTCCATTTTTCGACTAAACTTTCATTTATATCTTCTGTATTATTTATTTCTGAATTACTACCATTTATTTTAAAGAATACATTAGGGTGCTTTTTAAGCATGAATCTGAAATAATCACGCCATAATAACATGGTCATTAACCGATCATATCTTTTTTTATTCTGCATTAGTGCAGAATTCTGCATCTCATGATAAGTATAAATTGGAGATAAAGCTCCAATAGCAATATATGGTGAAATTAGTGTGAAATTTTCCTGATTATTATAATTTGGATCCAATAAAGTGTTTAATTTTTGGATGCCTGTTTTTTCGCCACCACTAAAAGATTTCGTATTTACTCTTTCAATTTCTGCCGAGGAATATCCTAGTTCTTCAAGACTAGGCAAATTGGTGCTTTCAAGATGTTGGGGGCTTTGAATTACCTCAGGTGCTGCCAATGACGGGCGAACAGTACTTTCTCGTTCAATTTTTTTTCTGAAAATATTGAATTTATCAGGAATATCTTTGATTGGAAAGGGTAGGTCTTCTTTATGATAAAGGGTATGTCCAATAAAATGTTTAAGGTTTATTTTATTTTCCCAAAGAGTAGCCTCAACAATTTCGGAGATACTGGTTTCTCTCGAAGCTACCTCTCTATGATGATAAACCTCATCAACCTCATACTTTGCACATAATTTTGGAAGAATTTCTTCAGGCTTGCCCATAAAAGTCATGAGATCGCTATTCATGGACTGAAGTTTCTCTTTTAAATAAGAAACTGTCTCCAAAAGAAATTTGGAACGATTTATACCTGTATGAAATTGATTGAATTTGTTTTTGCTGAAATATCGGGGGTCGAAACAATAAACAGGGATAATTAAGTCAGATTTACTAATAGCCTCAGTTAAGACTTCGTTATCATGTAACCTTAGGTCATTTCTGAACCAAATAAGAACTACCTTTTTACTCATACCTTATTACCCCAAAATACTTTGCTAACAAATATAGAGTAATATTAATGGATAGGGATAGGTTTTCCTGTAATTTTTACATCTTAAAGACAATGTCATTTTTACATAAATTTTGCTTCTTTTGTAAAAATTTAAGAAAGTTTAAACATTCATTCTAATTTGTTGTTAGCAAATAAGAATATTAACTATTTAATAAGTTGGAGGCTAGGATGGAAGTGTTATTATCAGGCTTAAATTCCTATTTAGGAAAAAGAGCTATGAGTAACCTAAGTAGGGAAGACTTTAATGTGCATGGTATTGTTCGAGACTTGGACTTATTCAAGTCAAAAATGATTGAAGAGAATACGGCGACTTTAGACAGAGTCGATTTATTAAGAAAAGGTAAAGAATTTGATGCATATAAGATTGAGTCTGGAGTCGGATTAGCGATTTATATTACGCATGTCCCTACTTTGGGTGAATTTGTGAACCTTAATTTAGAATTAATCATACTTAAGAATTTCATTGAACTAACCAAGTTGAATGGAGGGAAGCGCATAGTGTACATAGCCCGTCTCATGGATAAGGCGTATATTCATAATATCGAAGCCCTTTTAAAGGTTTCCGACATTACCTATACGATTGTTCTCAAAAATTTAGCGATTGGAAAAGGAAGTGTATTGGATAAGTATATGCACCGATTAATCAATGGTAGGTATTTACCTTATGATAATTTGTATGCAAATGTGAAATTCAATCCTATTTCTTCATTAGATCTTTTACGATGGATCTATAATGTCGATTGGAATAAAAATTTCTTGAATAAAATTATTGAAATAGGTGGTCCTAGTACGATTACCGTTCAAGAAATGTATCGTCTTTATAAAAAGACTCTTTATCCCGATGCAGAAGTAAAAAGTTTCTTACTACCCCATTTTCTGATGAGCTTAGTCTTTAAAAAAGCTTATCATATCCACAAAGAAGATGTTATTGAATTTAAACGACTGATGGAGCGTGAATATCCCGTGGATAATAAATCATGGAAAAACACAATGCTCTTTTCTTTCACCCCCTTGGACGAAGTTATCAAGTTCGATCAATAATATTAACCTTCCTAAATTGCGCCTATTAGCTTACATTTGTAGCTATATGTGCTAATACTATGGGATATAAAAGTTTACAGGAATGTGTGGCTGACCTTGAAAGAAACGGCCATTTAATTCGTATTAAAGAAGAAGTTGATCCTAACCTTGAGATGGCTTCTATTCATATGCGAGTTTATGATGTTCAGGGACCTGCTTTGTATTTTGAAAATATTAAAGGTTCAAGTTTCCCTGCTGTCTCTAATCTTTTTGGAACATTAGATCGATCGAGATTCATGTTTCGAGATACCTTAGATCATATAAAAAGACTCGTTGATGTCAAGATGAATCCCATGGCGGTATTGAAAAAACCGCTTCAGTATGCCGGCTCCTCTATGGTGGCTCTTGGTGCATTGCCATGGAAAAAAAAATCAGGAGCACCTATTTTGTATGGTCAAACGAAAGTATCTCAATTACCTCAGATTGTTAATTGGCCTATGGATGGTGGCCCTTTTGTAACTATGCCACAGGTATATACAGAAGATATTACAAAACCTGGCATTATGAATGCCAACCTTGGTATGTATAGAATTCAATTAGCAGGAAATGAATATATTCAAGATCAGGAAATAGGTCTGCATTATCAGCTACATCGTGGAATTGGTATTCATCAAACGAAAGCAAATGAGCTCGGCAAACCCTTAAAGGTGAGTATTTTTGTTGGAGGACCACCCTCACATCCACTCTCTGCCGTAATGCCTTTGCCTGAAGGATTATCTGAAATGTTGTTCGCTGGTGCGCTGGGAAATCGCAGATTCCGTTATTTCTATGATGAGGAAGGTTTTTGTATTTCTGCAGATGCAGATTTTGTTATTACAGGAACCGTATATCCGAATGAAAATAAACCTGAAGGCCCTTTTGGTGATCATATAGGTTATTATTCGCTTACACATCCATTTCCTTTAATGAAGGTTCATAAAGTATATCATCGCAAAGACCCAATTTGGTCATTTACTGTGGTGGGCCGCCCTCCTCAGGAAGATACTAGCTTTGGTGCTTTAATTCATGAAATAACCGGAAATGCAATTCCACAGCAAATAGGAGGTTTACACGCAGTAAATGCAGTTGACCCCGCAGGAGTTCATCCTTTATTATTTGCTATAGGTAGTGAGCGATATACTCCTTACCAAAAAGTAGATCGTCCTCAGGAAGTTCTTACCATTGCTAATCAGATATTAGGAACAAATCAATTAAGTCTTGCTAAATATTTATTTATTTCAGCATTTGAAGATAATCCTAAGTTAGATATCCACAGTATCAAAGATTTCTTTACGCATATCTTTGAAAGAATTGATTTAAGCAGAGATTTACATTTCTTGACGAATACCACGATAGATACGTTAGATTATACAGGTGACAACTTAAATGCCGGATCAAAGGTTACATTCGCAGCAGTGGGAGATGTTAAACGTGAGTTAGTTAAAGAAATTCCCGCCAATTTAGAATTCCCGAGGCCTTTTAATAATGCTAAGCTTGCATTACCGGGAATTATAGTGCTCGACGGAAAAGCATTTAGTAGCTATGAAGAAGAAGTCAAGATGTTAGATGAATGGTGTAGCGCTGCTAAAACACAAAATTGGAATGGGATCCAATGTATTGTTCTTGCGGATGATGCATCCTTTACAGCAGCTAACGAGAATAATTTTGTTTGGGTAACTTTTACAAAATCTAATCCTGCCTTTGATATTTACGGAATCGATAGCTTTACTTCCTATAAGCATTGGGGTTGCAATGGTCCGGTAATAATTGATGCTAGGCGCAAACCTCATCATGCTCCGGATTTAATTAAAGACCCTAAAATAGAGAGCCGTGTGGACCAATTGGGAGCAAAAGGCGGTTCACTATATGGAATTATTTAGGATGTCAATTATCAGGTCCTAAAATAGGATAAAAAACCTACTTGAATTCAAGTAGGTTTTTTTAATGGCTCAATATGTTCATTTTAATAAAACAACTGATTATGTGTTAATAATTCAACAAATTGATTATATAATTACTAATTATTCAATAAAAATTAAAAAACATTATGATAATTGTTTTTTAATACTTTACTTTGTGTCATTAATTCATGAAAACAGATAAATAATTATTAAAACAACAATCGTATGTGCGGAATTATCGGAGCATTTGAATTGAAACAATCCCTGGAAACTTTAAGACCTCAGGTCCTGGAAATGTCGAAAAGAATTCGTCATAGAGGACCAGACTGGTCAGGGATTTACAGTTCTGAAAAAGCTGTATTAGCTCATGAACGTTTAGCTATTGTAGATCCAAAATCTGGAAGTCAACCATTATTTAGTCCGGATGGACAAGTGGTTCTTGCTGTGAACGGTGAAATCTATAATCATCAGGACTTGAGAAATTCGTTGCCTAATTATCAATTCACAACACAGTCTGATTCCGAAGTTATATTAGCCCTATACTTGGAAAAAGGTGCTTCATTTGTAGAGGATTTAAACGGGATATTTGGTTTTGCTTTATATGACTCGCGTGATGATTCTTATTTTATAGCCCGAGATCACATGGGCATCATCCCATTATATTTTGGAAAAGATGATTATGGTCAACTTTTCGTTTCTTCAGAACTGAAATCGTTGGAAGGATATTGTACCAGCATTGATCAATTTCCTCCGGGACATTATCTGTATAGTAAAACAAGTTCTGAGCCACAACGTTGGTATCAGCGAGATTGGGAATCATACGATACTGTAAAAGATAACATAACGGATATTGAAAAATTACGGAAAGGGTTAGAAGATGCAGTTCACCATCAATTAATGTCAGATGTACCCTATGGGGTATTATTATCGGGTGGATTGGATTCTTCAGTTATCGCCGCTATCACTAAAAAATTTGCTTCTAAACGAATAGAGTCTGATGATAAAGAAGAAGCCTGGTATCCACAATTGCACTCCTTTGCAGTTGGTTTAGTTGGATCACCGGATTTAATTGCTGCGCAAAAAGCGGCTGACCATATCGGAACCATTCACCATGAAGTGAACTTTACAATCCAAGAAGGATTGGATGCAATCAGAGATGTAATATATCATCTGGAAACTTACGATGTAACAACTATCAGAGCGTCGACTCCCATGTACCTTTTAGCGAGGGTTATTAAATCCATGGGCATAAAAATGGTGTTATCCGGAGAAGGATCTGATGAGTTATTTGGAGGTTATCTTTATTTCCATAAAGCGCCAAATGCAAAAGAGTTTCATGAAGAGACCATCAGGAAGCTCAAGAAATTATATCTATATGATTGCTTAAGAGCCAACAAATCTTTGGCAGCATGGGGAGTAGAAGGAAGGGTTCCATTTTTGGATAAAGAATTTATGGATATTGCAATGACGATTAATCCGGAAGATAAAATGATAAAATCCGGAAAGATGGAAAAATGGGTGGTTAGGAAAGCTTTTGAAGATTATTTACCGGAATCTATCGCTTGGAGACAGAAGGAACAATTTTCCGATGGTGTAGGGTACTCTTGGATTGATACATTAAAAGAACAAGCTGAATTAAAAGTATCCGATGCTGAATTTGAAATTGCCGCAAGTAAATTTGCACTAAATACCCCAAAGAACAAAGAAGAATATCTATACCGCAGTATATTTGAGTCCTATTTCCCTTCAGACGCAGCTGCTCAAACAGTACCCTCTGTTAAATCTGTAGCATGTAGTACTCCGGAAGCATTAGCATGGGATGTCTCTTTCCAAAATTTAAATGATCCTTCAGGTAGGGCAGTAGCGAATGTTCACAACGAAAGTTACGATAAGAAAGGCGTAGAAGTTCCTGTTTAAAACATAGTTTCATTATCATATCTACTTGTATTTAAATTGGGCTGTAAGAAATTACAGCCTAATTTTGTTTTCTAAAACTTATAAAACAGACCCGCACTTAAACCTCCGTGAAAAGTATTTCTTTCTTTGTCAGTACCCCACAGTCGCCAAACTCGGGACTTACTATTCGGATTCTCCACTTCAGAATAATTGAAACTTGGAGCAATAAAAAAATGTAGTTTTTGTGCAACTATATATGATGGTATTATTCTTAAGCTTGTCCGGCTATAATCTAATGATTTGAAATCATTATTAAAGAAATGTCTTTGGTTAATTTCTGCTGATAAGCTGAATTTTGGTTTAAGGATAATATTTCCTCCCAAACCAAATTCTAAACCATATTTTCCGTTGGAATCTGAGTTGTCTAAAAAAGTTCCTATACCTAGGTTGCTATATAATACTCGTCCACCAGAACTAAAATTCGCTGAAAGAAAGGTGCTTTCATCTATTTGTACAGCAGCTAACTTTCTTCCGTTCTTTATAAAATTAAATACGGCAATAGGGTAATCACTACTGTCGGCAATATTTAAAAGACCGGCAAGTTGTATTCCTTTAACCTTCTTGGCAATATTTACTCCTCCGGTTATTTGATTACTAATTTCATCTTTTGAAATATTTAAGGCTCCCGCAATTTGAGAACCTGAACCTGTTTTGGCGATATTGGTAATTCCTGCAATTTGTAATCCCTTTAAAGTATCAGTATTATTCCACACCCCTGCAATTTGAACAGCAGAACTGTTTCTTAATGCGATATTGCCTACACCAGCCATCTGGAGTCCTTTTACATTGCCTCCCACAACATTTAATACACCAGCAACCTGTGTCCCATTTACATGATATTGGTTGACATTAAATATGCCTGCCATTTCAAATCCCCTTACACCGGCAGTGGATCCACCAATAATGTTTAATGAAAATTTGTTAACAACTTGAGAATTAATGAAACCATGTGTGCTTAAACCAGGTGTCAAGGAAACTTGAAAAGGACTATAAGCAAAAAAACCTCCCAGATTCATACTTTGTAGTTGCTGTCTGGAATTAGTAAACATAGACCCGAAAAAACTATCATAAAGTGAATTTCCTTTCTCTGAAAAACCATAATATCCGGTTTCCGATTTCTCTTTCCCTGTCTTTATTTCAATGGGAAGAATTAAGGTAATGGTCGTATCTTTATAGTTTTCTTTACTGAGTGTAATACTTACCGTTTTTTCGGGGTATTTTAAGTTTAATTCAAAATACCCATCTTGGTTGGAAAGCGTAGCAGATTGGAAAGTCAATCGATCATAGACGGATGCATTTGCTAAGGATTTATTCGTTCTGATATCACGAATTACACCTATGATCATTCCATTTTTCTTTTGATTGGTAACCCAGTCTATATCTGCACCCATTCGCAATGGACCATAGGTTATTATTAGATGTTTACCACTTTCTTTAAAAAAATATTTACTTCCAAGTATATTACTCATATACTCCTCAACAGGTCCGACATATTTGTTAATATTTAAGGTGCTATCAACATTTAATAAATTGCTATTATAGGAAAAATAAATACCCTCTTTTTGTGTTATCTCATCAAATAATTGCTGTAAACTTATGGCTTGATAAGCCGGCATATTAATCGATCTTGATAATAAGTTTTGTGCTATACTTCGATTCTCGGAGAAAAATAAAATAGTAATGAGAATCAACCATTTCGCTTTACGGAAAAAATATATGATCAATTTAATTTTATATAAAAGATTTTTCAGTTGCATTTCTCTTATTTTATATGGTAAGTATTATTCTTTTTCTCCAGGTACAGATCAAATGTTTGCAGAATAACTTCCATCATTTCCTGGAGGTTCTGTTGCTTAAAGGTTGAGGTATATAATAGGTTTTCTTTATTTGGATCATCAATTATAATTTTCTGGTTATAAGCTTTGCTTAACACTTCAAAAACCCTTTTCAGTGGTGTATTCTCAAAAATAAACTCCTGATGAACGTAATAACTGTAAAGCTTATCCGGCACAGTATCTATTTTAACCAATGTGTTGTTGTTATCTTCAATCTTTACGGATTGCTGAGGTTTTAAAACCACTTCATTGTCGTTATAATTTACCTTTACTGATCCGCTTGCTACAATCACTTCAGTCATGTTTTTAGATCTACTGACATGAAAGCTTGTTCCTAAAACCGTAATTGTGCTTTTTCCGCTGGAAATTACAAAAGGTTCTTTTTCATTTCTTTTGACATCAAAGAAAACTTCACCTTGTTTTAATACGACATTTCGTTTTTTTATTAACCATTGCTTATCAAAAGATAGACTCGCATTCTTATTAAGATTAACTGTACTTCCATCTGGAAGGAGAGCTTGTTTATAAGCTAACCCGGATGTAACCTCCAAATGGGATGAATTGGAAGTATACAAATACCAAGTCCATGTTAATGCGAAAAAAATACTTATACTCGCTGCAATAGCAATAATTTTTTTCCAGCTCCACAATTGTTTTGCTGTTAGGATTTCTTCTTTTTCCGCTTTTAATTTCAAGAAAGTAATCCATGCGTTATCAACATCTACCTCCGGTACAATATGTTTGTCCTCTTTGCTCATTTCCCATACTTTTTTTAATTCCAAAAATTCCTGTCGATTTTTAGGGTCTTTTTCCAACCATTCTTCTACAAGGCTTTTCTCATCCTCATTTACCTCTGATAAGAGATAATTGACTAACAAATCCTTATTCATATCCCGATAGTTAATGTTAATAATATAAGTGTTAAGTAATCTGCTAAATGAACGCGCAAATGTCTTAGTGCTTTTGACATATGTCCTTCTACCGTTTTAAGTGATATATTTAGCTGATCGGCAATTTGTTGGTTTTTCAGGTCCTGATATCTGCTTAGTTCAAAAACAGTTCTGCATTTTTCCGGAAGTTGCCCTAAGGCAACCTGAATTTGTGATGTTAATTCCTTTTCTTGCTGAAGCTCATATCCTGCATGACGATTGTTTTCTAACTGAAAATTTTCATATCGTCTTCGTACTTGATCCTGCTTTAACCTATTTAAGCTTTCATTATAAACTGCTCTATAGAGGTAGGACCGAGGACTATTGTATAAATCATTTTCCCAATCTTTCTCCCAAAACTTCAAGAACACTTGCTGAACAACTTCTTCCGCTCGCTGCGCATCCTGCAGTATTTTAAAACTGTGATGAACCAACTCTTTAAAGTGTTGCCGAAAAATAACTTCGAAATTCTTTTCCTTTAATGTCTGCATTGATTGATTTTTTTCAAGACAATGTGAATTGCTGCTGTTTCCTATATGACAACAAATAACCTGATTACCCTTGCTCATCAAGGAAAAAAAATAATAAAATATTTCAGCAAGGGTATGACGGGTTTGAATTGTCTTATTCTAAAACGTATTGAAAATATAAAAGTATTATCATCATAAAAATAAAAAAGAATGAAAAATCAATTGAAATTAGCGGTATTGCTAATCGGAGGAGCTGTATGTTATAATCAAAATGTGAATGCTCAAGAGTTGGAATATGGTGTTAAATTAGGTGCTACCTATCAGTTTCCAAATTATGGTAATATGGTTAAAGGTAAGGAATCTAAAATCGGAGCTCAGGCAGGTGCTTTTCTTCGTACAGCAAATCAGATTTATTTTCAACCAGAAGTATTATTCAGTATGTATAAGTCCTCTTATTCGGTAGAAAATACGAAGTATGATCCAACTTTTTACCAAGTAAATGTACCATTGCAGGTAGGATATAAATTTTTAGAGGAAGATCAATGGAATTTAAGAGCCTCAATCGGTCCGCAGGTCAATTATAATCTTAAGTCCAATAAAGCTGTCGGAAATAGTGATTATAAAGATCTGACCTTTGATGGATTAATTAATGTTGGAGTGGATTTAAAACAATTCACAATTGATTTGAGATATAATCAAGGTCTAAGTAAAACAAGCGATGAGTTGGATGCTAAAAATAATGTCTTAGGTCTTTCTGTGGGTTACAAATTTTAAGGTAGTGAATGAAATAATAAAAATAGGTTGCAGTTATTGCAGCCTATTTCTTTTTGTTCTAAAAATAAATTCAACAATAATTCAAGAAATTAAGAACTAATAACAGAAGGGGAGACTTGATTTTTATTAAATATTGTTCCTAATGTAATACCGTACTGAGCCAAAATATAGGTGCTCATAATGTATAAATCAGAATTAGGAATGTATGCTACAAACTTATTCAACGCCAGTATAGAATCTGATATAATAAATAATATAGCTCCGATAAAGACAACAATAAAACTTAATGTATTAGTTTGATGCCTTCGTGTAAAGGCAAATAAGGCCATCAGGGAGATAACGAAAATATAAAGAATAACCGGTATTTTCATGATTCCTAAACTGGGTTCCAAAACATTAAACAAATAGTAAGAATAGGTTAAAAGAATTCCTGCTACCAAAATATATCCCTTATGTCTAGTTAAATCTTTAACACTGGTTTGTTTTATAAAAGCAATAACATAAAGAATATGTCCCACTAGAAAGGAGATTAATCCTAACAGAAACTGATCATGCATCATTAAGAATATATCGCCTAACCAACCAAAGATCAATCCAGTGCCAATCAATTGATTAAACCTGTTTTTTAAACCTCTTTCCCTGTAAAGAATAAGAAATAAAAAAGCACAAATCAGCGGTTTGCTAAAAAATCTTAAATTAGAAAAATTAGCATATATGCTATACAAATGAAGCAATGCAATGATTAGGAAAGCAATATGGATCTTGTATTGCCTCATTTGAATTATTTATTAATTATTATTTGACTCTAAGTTTTTAGCTTTATTTCTTTTTATCAAAATGTAGCTCAACCAAAGTAGAAGTATCCATACTGGTATTAATTCCACTGATATTTTTAAACCTGTAAACCACATCATTACCAATACAGCCGTTAAAAAGAGTAGGCTAAAGTAATTGCTCAATGGATATAAAATGGTGGGGAACTTGGTTTTTATTTTCTGCGAATCTTTTACTTTACGGAAAAACATATGTGTCAATGTGATCATTATCCAGTTAATAATCAATGCTGAAACAACTAAAGACATTAAAATATTTAAAGCTTCTTTTGGAATCAGTTTATTGATCAAAACAGTAACAGCCACTATTGCTGCAGAAACTAAAATAGCATTTACGGGTGAATGATTTTTATTGAGTTTTTTTAAGAACCGTGGCGCATTTCCTTGCTCGGCCAATCCATAGAGCATACGTGAGTTACTATAAACACAGCTGTTATATACAGATAAAGCTGCGGTTAAAACAATAACGTTTAAGGCATTGGCAATAATAGTGGTGAAGTAAAAAGTTTTCCCGAATAGCTCAAACTGGAATCCTTTCAAGGTTGCAAATACTTCTACAAAAGGACTTGTGTCAGCGGTAATTGATCTCCATGGCATTAATGAGAAAAGAATAAATAAGGCTCCAACGTAGAACACCAAAATTCTCCATAAAACTTGATTAGTAGCTTTGGGAATGTTCTTTTCAGGATTCTCAGCTTCTGCGGCCGTTATTCCAACTAATTCTAATCCACCAAAAGAGAACATAATAATCACCAGAGCGGCGAGTAATCCGCTATAACCGATTTCTCCGCCTCCACTTAACCACCCATGGGGTAAAAACCCGCCATCGTTGTAGAGGTTCTCAACTGTTGCTCTTTCACCTCCGTTCCCCGATATTAATAAATACGCACCAAAAATAATCATAGCAATAATCGCTACTACTTTGATGATAGAAAACCAAAATTCAGTCTCTCCATATACCTTAACAGAAGCTAAATTAATAACATTAATCACAATGAAAAAGAAGAGAGAAGAAGCCCAAAGTGGAATATCCGCCCACCAGAACTGCACATACTTACCAATAGCAGTCAGTTCAGCCATACTCACAAGTATGTAAAGCAACCAATAATTCCATCCTGAAGCATAACCGGCAAATGGTCCCCAATACTTGTTGGCAAATGAGCTGAAACTACCTGAAATAGGTTCTTCCACTACCATTTCGCCCAATTGTCGCATAATGAAAAAAGCTACCAATCCTGCGATGGCATAACCTAATATAACGGAGGGACCTGCTAAAATTGCAGCTTGCCCAACCCCTAGGAATAAACCGGTACCAATAGCACCACCGAGAGCAATCAGCTGAATATGTCTATTGCTAAGGCCTCTTTTTAGTTCTTTTTCTTTATTTTCCTGCACTATGAAAAAGGTTAATTATTGATTCTAATTTTCTTCTTAAGAACGTTAATATGATCTATAAAGGTCACAAGATAAATTTTTCATTTTAATTTTAGTGTATTAAATAATAAAAACGGAGAATCCTATAAAGAATTCTCCGTTTTTATTATTTCTTATGTGTTTTAGTTTTATTGCTTAGTCTTCATATCTACATCACAATTGCATCCTTTTCCGCATCCCGGAGTTTCCGATTTCTTGCTAAAGAAAGGTTTGAAAACAACATATATGGCTATCGCAAATAAGAGAAAAATAATAATGTATTGAATAATTGTGCTCATTACTTTAAGATTTGATAAGCAATTAACGCCGCAACGTAGGCTAATCCTGTCATAAATAGTGTTTGGATTAATGTCCATTTCCATGAACCTGTTTCCTTACGTACTACTCCAATGGTTGCCATACATTGCATTGCAAATGCATAAAATAATAATAACGAAATTCCTGAAGCAAAATTGTAGGCTGGTTTATTTGTACTCTGATTTACCTCAGCACTCATACGTGACAATAATGTATTTTTTTGACTTTCATCTTCAATATCCACATCAGGACCTAAACTATATACAACGGCCATCGTACCTACAAACACTTCACGTGCAGCAAAAGAAGAAATTAACCCAATACCCATCTTCCAATCATAACCTAACGGACGCACGATAGGCTCTATGCCCATTCCAATATAACCCAAAAACGAATGTTCTAATTGATAAGAACCCACTTCTTCTTCTAACTCAGTCTCGGAGAGATTAGGGTGACTTTGTTCTACGATTTCTTGCGCATCATAAAAATGTCTGTTGGGACCAAAACTTCCTAATACCCACAGGATGATAGAAATCATTAAAATAATTTTACCAGCTCCCCATAAGAATCCTAATGACTTTTCCCAAACGTTCATAAGAACATTTTTCCAATCCGGCATTTTATAAGTCGGCAATTCAAATATTAAGAATGTTGAACGAACACTCTTGATAATTTTATTTAATATCCAAGCTGAGCCTAATGCACCTACAATCCCCAAGATATACATGATGAATAAGGTGATACCCTGGAGATTAAACCCTAAAAAGGTAGTATCAGGAATTATTAATGCGATAATAACTATATATATCGGTAGACGGGCGGAACAGGTCATGAAAGGAGTTACTAACATCGTTAATAACCGTTCTTTTGGATTTTCAATGTTTCTCGCAGACATGACAGCTGGTATGGCACATGCAGCGCCGGACATCAAGGGAATTACAGATTTCCCATTCAACCCGAAAGGTCTTAACCATCTATCCATTAAGAAAACAACCCGACTCATATATCCGGATTCCTCCATTAAGGAAAGAAACAAGAATAAAATAACTATCTGAGGAACAAAAATGACAATTCCACCAATACCCGCTACAATACCTTGTGTAAATAATGAGGACAAAGGCCCCTCAGGAAGAATTCCCTCAAGATAAGCCGTTAAATCTCCAAATGAACCATCGATCCAATCCATTAATGGGCCTGACCAACTGAATATAGCTTGAAAAATCAAAAATAATAAGCCGAAGAAAATGATATATCCTAATACGGGATGCAATAGAATGCTATCGATTCTTGAGGTAGAACCAAGTGATTTATTTTCGGATTTATTAAGAATGTTTTCCAGGTCATGACTGATTTGATCGTGCCGCAAAAGTGATTCTGACTTTTGCATCTCATGGATATCTAACTGATATTTTGAACGTATTTGTGCTAAAGCCTGCTGTTTTTCTGCAGGGAGATGACTTACATGTTCTTGTGCCAGATATTGCCAGGTTAGGTATTCAGTATCTAAAGGAAATAACTTCTTGGCTTCATTTAATGCTTCGGTATACTTTTGAGGGATTTGAAAGCCACCTTGATAAAATGATGGTTTTTCATCAAAAGATGAAATTAACTTGTCAAGACCTTTCCCTGATCTGGCGTTTGTTTGATAAACCTTGGTTTGAAGGTAAGCCTCAAGTTTTGGGTAATCAATATGAACACCTTTACTAGTTGCCTCATCGATCATGTTGATCACGAAAACAGCTGGTAAACCAAGTTCACGGGTCTGCTGATAAAGGATAATTCCTCTTTTAATGGTTGAAGGTTCAGCAACTACAACAATAAGATCGGGTGATAAATTGCTTCCTTTTTGACTCAGTACCTTGAAAACTATTTCCTCATCTAAAGAATTTGGAAATAGGGTATAAGTACCCGGGAGATCAATAATATGATAACTTTTATTCTTTGCTTTTAAGACTCCTTCTCTTTTTTCTACTGTTATCCCAGGGTAGTTTCCAACCTTTTGGTTAAGCTTTGTAAGCCTGTTAAACAAGGAGGTTTTACCAACATTGGGGTTTCCAAGAAGGACAATATTTGGATTTTCCATTAGATAATTACTGCAGTGATAAGTTTGGCTTCTGATTTGCGTATAGCTATTAGAGTATTGTTTTCAAGAATGTTAACACAGATGGGGCCATTAAGAGGGGCCTTGTGCTTAACTTCTACAACGGAGCCGGGATAGAAACCTAATTCGAAAAATTTAGCTGGAATTTCTGTATCATGAACAGTATTTATTGTAGCAATGTCTCCGATTTTTAATTTATCAAGGCTAATAGTAAGATGAGGCATTCGACGATAATTTTTTATCAGTTTTTAAAAAAAATCAACAATAGCAAAGATAAATAATTAAAATCTTTTAAATTGCACGTTAAGTCACACTAATGTATTATTAAATATGCCGAAGATCGAAGAATTGGTTAAAGTAAAGCAATTCGCAAGTCCTTGGCATCGCGCAACGATCAATATTATTTTTACGAACAACTGGTTGAACGTGATGCTGGAGAAACGAGCGGGTGCTAAAAAAATCACATTGCAACAGTTCAATGTGTTGCGTGTTTTGCGCGGTCAGTATCCTAATCCGGTTACGAACAATGTATTGAAGGATCGGTTACTTACAAAAACCCCTGATATTAGCAGGTTGGTTGACCGTATTGTAAGCAAAGGCCTTGTCACTAGAGGGAAAAACAGTGTTGATAAGCGCGCTGTAGATCTGCTAATCACTGACAAGGGATTAGAACTTCTTCAAGAAATCGAAATTGATATGATGTTGGATGATATTCTTCCTGACAATATATCGCAAGAGGATTGCTTGAAGCTTAGTGAGTTATTAGATAAATTCAGGGGGCCTATGAAGGAAATCGAATATTAACTAATGATCATGATCAAGATGGTCATGGTCATGGTGATCATGGGATTCTTCAGTATGATCTGAAGGTCCGTGATGATGTGAATGATCGTGACCATCAAATAAAAAGTTGGCTAAGGAAACTAGAACACCTAATAAAACAGCCAGCATCTTTTTCTTATTAAAGGTGTGGTGGTCTGCTGAGCCTGATTCAAATAATATTGTTGTGGATATATGTAAAAATATCCCGATTACAACTGCCATGATCTTATCAAAGTATTGGGAAATACTACCGATTTCACCTGCGCTGATACCTTTACTCGTTAAAAATCCCAGAGGAGTCATGGCTGCAAATACAACTATAAATAAAATAATAGTTTGTTTGCTAAGCCTTGTGCTGATAAGTAAACTTCCTAATGCAAAAGCTGCAGGAATATGATGTACAGCAATCCCAAAAACTAATTCATTACGATGTCCTGATGCCAATGGAAAACCTTCCAGAAAAGCATGTAAACATAAACTGATTAAAATTGCGATCGGAAAAGCTTGATGATTGTGTCCATCCGCTTGATGGTGAATATGACCGTGTTCTATTCCCTGAGAAAAATGCTCCAAAACCAATTGAAACAAAAATCCACCAAGTATATAAAGTCCAATAATATGTCCTGGTGTTCCGCTTCCACTTTGGTAAACTTCCGGAATCAAATGTAAAACAGTAATAGCAAATAAATAAGCTCCACTGAAGGAAAGTACCAATTTTAACAATTGGGTGTTATCTCTTTTTACAAAAAAGACTGCAATACCACTTAGTAATGCGGAGAAAAATAAAATTGATACAATCAAGAAACTACTCATGCAGGGGTTGTTGTTACGTTTTTGGGTTCGAAAAATGAAGGATAAAATCTTTTAAATAAATAACCCGTTCCTAATCCTATGAGCGTACCGATAATTGCTCCACAGAGAATATCTAATGGATAGTGCACTCCCACATAAATTTGAGAAAAGGAAATGGAAATCGCCCACAGTAAACATAGCCAAAGCGTATGTTTCCATCGGCGACGAAATAATACAATCCAGAAAAATGCCATTGCAAAATGATTCGTTGCATGTGAGGAAGTAAAACTAAATCCCGAACCACAACGTGCGCGCAAATTAACTTCGTTCTTAAAAACGACATCATTACACGGTCTTACTCTCTTAACAGTCTTTTTTATTAAATGTGAAGAAACTGAATCCGAAATCCCAAATGTTGCCAAAGTACAAGCCACAATTAAAATTCCGGTTTTCCCATAATGCTTAATGAAAAAGATAATTAAGAATAAATAAAGAGGTGACCAGGTGTAGGGGTTGCGAAGAATAGGTAGCAGCCAATCAAAAACTATATTACTTAAGCCTTGATTGATTAAAAGGAATAAATCTTGATCGAAATGAATTATTTTCTCTAACATATCTTGTATAATAGAATGGTCTAAATTTATTTTTAGTAAACCAAATCTATAAAAAACTTTCATGATTGCTACGAAACTAACAACGTAGCTACTACCTAAATTTCATAAACGAAACAAAGTTGCAACAAAGATATACATTAGATGGAAAAAAAGAATAAAAATCATTAATATTATTTTATTCCTTTAAATTTACCCGCATTAAACAATTTTACTTATGGCATTAATAAAATCGATTTCAGGAATTAGAGGTACCATAGGTGGTAGACCAGGTGATAATTTAACACCTGTTGATATAGTAAAATTCACTGCTGCCTACGGAAAGATTATTACAGAAAACTCAGAGAATAAAACAATAGTAATAGGCAGAGATGCACGTATTTCAGGAGAAATGGTATCTAATCTAGTGATTGGTACCCTTCAAAGTATTGGAGTTGATGTCATCGATTTAGGTCTTTCCACTACACCAACAGTGGAAATTGCTGTCCCTAAATTGAAAGCAGCAGGAGGGATCATCCTTACTGCTTCGCATAACCCTGGACAATGGAATGCTCTAAAGTTATTAAACAATAAGGGTGAATTTATTGATGACGCAAAAGGTAAAGAAGTACTTGAGCTTGGCGAAAGTCTGGACTTTGATTTTTCAGAAGTCGAAAAACTTGGAACTGTTACTAAAGATGATTCCTTCTTGCAAAAACATATTGATGATGTATTAGCATTGGAATATGTGGATGTTGAAGCTATTAAAAAGGCAAACTTTAAAATTGCAGTTGATGCAGTAAATAGTACTGGAGGAACTTTTATTCCTGAATTGTTAAAAGCTTTAGGCGTTGAAACAGTTTATAAAATTCATTGTGAACCGAACGGCCACTTTCCTCATAATCCCGAACCATTAAAAGAAAATCTAACAGATCTTTCAAAAGCAGTTTTAGATAATAAGGCTGATTTAGGAATAGCGGTGGACCCGGATGTAGATCGTCTAGTATTTATGATGGAAGATGGAGAATTATTTGGTGAGGAGTATACTTTAGTAGCCGTAGCTGACTTTATCTTAAGTCAGAAAAAAGGAAATACGGTTTCTAATCTTTCTTCAACACGAGCTTTAAGGGATGTTACGCAAAAACATGGCGGTGAGTATTATGCTGCAGCAGTAGGAGAGGTCAATGTTGTTACTAAAATGAAAGAAGTGAATGCTGTAATTGGTGGTGAGGGGAATGGTGGCGTAATTTATCCTGCTTCTCATTATGGCCGTGATTCTTTAGTTGGTGTAGCATTGTTTTTAACTCATTTAGCTAACTTAGGTAAAAAGCCTTCTGAATACCGTGCCGAACTTCCTCAATATTTTATGTCCAAAAATAAGATTACCCTTACTCCTGGATTAGATATAGATAACTTATTGGCAAAAATGCAGGAAAAATATGCGCATGAAGACCATTCCATCATCGATGGTTTAAAGATCGACTTCCCTAATGAATGGGTTCATCTTCGCAAATCAAACACAGAGCCTATCATTAGGATTTATTCTGAAGGTCCTACAGCAGAAGCAGCAGAGGCAATTGCACAGAAAATAATGAAGGAAATTCAAGAAATCGTAGGTTAATTTTTAATCAAATACTATTATGAAATCCCTTAAAACAGCTATATGCTATTTTAAGGGATTTTTCTTTTTTTGTGATATGAAGATTAAGAATATATCGTTGGCAATGCTTTTTTCCCTTTTAGGATTGATTTGTATGGCCCAGGAGTCCGTAAATATTAAAGTGCAACAAGGTTTTGAAACCATACATGCTGAATCTAATCAGTTTGCGCTAAATAAAGCACCTTTTAAATTAATATTTCATGTGAAGAATTTGGATGGTTTTTGTGTGGGTATTACGCAGGATGAGGATATATACAATTCAGCAATAGGCAATGCCGACATGGAAGTTATGTGGTTCGAAAATACGGGGATGGCTGAAGGAATGTTTAATGAAGAAAAGCTTGTAACGATTTCTGATGAAGCCCCTAATTTCTGGTATTTTGATACTATTGATGATCATCGTTTTGATAGAAATCCTCAAGGTACTTTACAGGAATGGTTAGCCGAAAGGAGTGTAAATGGTTTCTTTATTACCGAACTGTCTGATTCGTACACGGTGGAAGATATGGTTAGACCTGTTTATTTAGTTGTTTACCAACCTATTTACGACAGTGATTATAATCATATTGATACAAAAATTTTATATCATGCTAAATTGAAGTGGAACAAATAAAGAGGAGGAAATATCTTCAATTCATCTTTAACCAAATTTTTAATAATAGCTTAGGACATTTTTATAAATTTGGGATTCCATTTAATAGTTAGCTGTGAATTTAAAATCTCCCTTCAAAATTTTCCTGATATCAGTATTCGTGGTTTTTCTCACTTCTTGTGTTAAAGATCCGGAATATAAAAATATATTGGTGGATGACCTTGATACTCGTATTGAGGTGAATACTGGTTTTTATGATAAAGAGATTCAGATGAAATCGGATTCCTGGCAAATTACTTATATCAGAACCCTTAATCCAAATATTTATCTGTTAGATGTAAAGCAACAGATTATGCGTTTATCGGATATTGGTAAGGTAGAGAATAATATTGGTCTTATTAGCATAGAAAAGAAAGCGCTTAATCCGGAAGTGTTATATATCTCCATGCCTGAGAACTTAAAAGAGGAGCCTCGGCGAATTTTATTGGGCATACAAGAAGGAAATTTGGTCAAAGAGATCGAAATAATTCAAAGCAAGGGCGAGGAATATGAATTGTTGGGAAAGATTATTAAGGAAAAAGCAGAGTCCCGAGAGATCCAAAAACTGGAGTTAAGAAGTAGAGAAATAAACAACAATGCATCTACCCCTATAAAGATAACCTCTCTGGAGAGCGAGTTTTATAAAGAGATCGCCTACACATCTGAATTTCAATCTAAAAATATCAATGCCTTCGATTGGGCTCCAGGTCCGGATAGTTTAATTTCGATGATTAAGTTAGAGGTTAATGGAAATATTTATTGGGATGAGGCCGTTAAATATGTTAGGGGATTCAATGTAACACCGTATATGCCTCACACCAATAACCCAATTGATATAGTTGTTCCTCCTCATTCTACACTAAAGGTTTACGGAGAAGTAACCTATCTCAGTAGAGAATGCGATTATATATTTACACTTAAAAATAAAAAGTCAGGATTCATAACTAATCTTGAAGGAACCTGGAAGCAAAAAGTGCCTATTAAAACTGAAATCAAAACCAGGTAAACAGCTTTATTTTCGAATTAAGATTCAGCTCTTTTTTTCTCTACTTCCAAAATATTTCGTTGAATATCTTTCATAATCCATTTGGCCCAAATTCCGGCATAAAAGTTAAACGTTGTATTCAGCACAAAATGACTGTAGAGGTGCAATCTATACTTGTTATCATTTAATTTTTCCAATTCGTAAGTTCCATTAAGTACATCAAAAAACTTTCCACCTACTACGACATGCTCATCCAATGTGGTTGAAGGAATCTCGTGGGGATTAGCTTTTATGCTGAATACCATCTTTTTCTGATGTTCGTAAGCTGTTACTGTTTCATGAAAGACCAATCCATTGGTAAATATTGCCTTTCTATAGGCACCCACTCCCTCGTAGTTTAATTGGGCTTCTACCGGACGCGGGAAACCTAATGCCTTGTTTAGCCATCCGCTATCTTCGGTTTCCTTTATTTTGCTTACACGGGTAACTAGTTGCCAAATCTTATCAGCAGGAGCATTAATGTCAATATAATTATAAGCTTTAAAGGTTTTTTGCTGAGCCCCGATATAATTCTCTATTGGAGCGAAAAGAAAGGGGAGTAGCAATATCGCGCTAACCATAACATTATTGTTTGTTTTTTGATAAGCTCTACCGATAAATCCTCCTATTGAGGATAATAGAAAAAATAAAGGGGAAACCATTAGCCAACATGCCCATCCTTCTATTTTTAAGAGTATAGTGGTTATAAAAAAAACAAACATACTTAACCAAGGCATAAATACAGTATATACATTACTCTTGGTTTTGCCATGAGGAGAGAAATATATTGTTAAAGCACCCATGACAAAAGGAACAATGAACAGGAATCCCAAAGACATCACACTGAATAAAGTACTGTAATCTGATAAACCAAACAAAAGTCTCAATACTAAACCATATATAGCAGGCATAAGGACAGCGTGCAAATAAGAGTTTTTGAAGATGTTTTTATACATTTTGTTTTGCGAATGATGCTTTAAAGATAATTAAAATAAGTTTTGTCGATTGAAAAATAAATTTTATCTTTGCGACTCATTAAATATTAACAATAATTAATTAATAACAATGTACGCAATAGTAAATATAGCAGGGCAGCAATTTAAGGTTGCAAAAGACCAATATCTTTTTGTACACCGTTTACAAGGAGACGAAGGCGCTAGTATTGAATTTGACAATGTATTGTTAGCAGAAGACGGTGGTAA
>JBEBRZ010000015.1:0-44920 GCA_040394615.1 Sphingobacterium mizutaii | reverse complement strand
AGCAATGGAAAGAAAAAAAGAAGAATGAAAAGTAGTTTGTAAGGGAGGGAATTAAGATTTAATAATATATTTAGCTAAAATATCAAAGGCTTGTTTGGCTTTATAACTGTTATAATTTCCTTGTGTAAATACCACTACTAAATCGAGTTCTTTAATAATCATTATATATTGTCCACCATTGCCGGACGAAAAAATGATAGGCGTTTTTAAACTTGTTGATTTATAATCCTCCTTATACCAGTAATATCCATAGAATGATGGCTGTGGTTCCGCAAATTTTGATTTACTGATTTCCATAAAGGAAAAATTCGGAATTGGTATTTTACATTCTGTAGATTCCGCTATCCACTGCTTTGAAAGAATCTGTTGATTCTCCCAAATTCCATCATTCAAAATTAATTGCCCAATCTTTAACATATCAGTAGGCAGCATATAAAAGGAACCTCCTGTCATCGCATTTCCTGATGGATCCTTGGTCCATCTATAATTAGTTATCCCAAGTGGAGCGAATAAATGTTTTTCAGCAAACTCCATTACTGAGAGATTACTGACTCTCTTTATTATCCCTCCTATTAACATTGGATTACAAGAGGTGTATGCCCATTCTTTTCCCGGTGGATATTTCATGGGAATTCTCAGTGAGTATTCTACCCAATCGTTGGAAATTTCCATATCTGCCTCACAATCTTTACTGCCATCCCACTCATTGCAATCCATTCCTGAACGCATCTCCAATAAATCTTTTATAGTAATTAGTCGTTTAAGAGAATCTGTTTGAAATTCCTCTTCATCGGGGAAATAAGTATAGATAGGTTCATTAATATTGTTAATTAGGCCTTTATCCACTGCTATACCGAGAAGGATACTTGTTATAGATTTAAAAGATGATCTGGTATCATGCAAAGAATCTGGGGTAAATCCATTAAAATACTCCTCATATATCTGTTTATTACCTTCTGAAATTAAAATACTATGAACCCCCTCATACTTATTGGAATTAACATCTTCTGTTAAGTTATAGAAACGATTTTGGGCATTTGCAATAATCGAATTAAGTAGGAAAAAACTTAACAGGCTTAATAATGAAATTTTACGCATAATATCTGATTGGGTTCATCTATCTCTATTCAACTTATTATCAGTTAAATATTATAAATTTTAAACTGTTAATCAAGACTAATCTTTCAAATTAAAATAATTAAACAAAAAATGGTTTAAGGGATTATTATTCCTTAAACCATTAATAACTTTATTTGATAAAGTTGAATAAAGTATAAATCGGTTAACTCTATTCAGCGATGGACAAAATACTAATCCTCCATAATAGATTTACTATTTTCCGCCATACGGATAAATTCCGCGCGATATCCTTCGTCATCTTTACCTTTTGCAGCCTTAGCTCTAGCAATTAAACTATTAAAATCGGCATTCTGTTTATAATCTGAGTTTCTGATAAGCATTCCGAACTCTGCTACAGCTGTGGCAAACCGAAAATCTTCACTTACCGCATCAAGGCTTTTTGGGCCTTCTTTAACAACCGTTTGTTGTAATTTGCTTTTATCTGATTCGGGATCCTTATAACGGAATTTAACAGTAGCTATTTCGCCATTTTTTGTTCCGACATTAGGTTTGTCATTCATTTGATATTTTAAAGGATCCACGGTTCCGATAATGGAGTTTTTGACTCCTACAGGAACAATCTCATAGATTGCAGTTACAGCGTGTCCTACTCCCATATCACCACCTAATTTAGCATCGTTATTAAAATCTTCAGCTTCCAGTAATCTATTTTCATACCCTACTAATCGATAGGCTTGAACATAGGCTGGATTAAATTCTACCTGTATCTTTACATCTTTTGCCACAGTAAATAAGGTTCCACCGAATTCAGTTACCATTGATTTACGAGCTTCAGAAATATTATCGATGTAAGCATAATTACCATGACCTTTATTCGCTAACAATTCCATCTTGCTATCTTTTAAATTTCCCATACCGTATCCTAAAACAGTAAGATGCACACCACTTTCACGTTCCTTACTGATTAGATCTTCCATTGCTTCATCGCTGGAAGCTCCTACATTAAAATCACCGTCAGAAGCAAGAATAATTCGGTTGTTTCCACCTTTAATAAAATTTTGACGAGCAATATTATAGGCCATCTTAATTCCTGCTCCTCCGGCAGTAGATCCTCCGGCAGTCAGTTCGTCAATAGCTGTTTTGATCTTCATCTTTTGATCACCCTTCGTACTTTCTAATTTTACACCTGCCGAGCCTGCATAAGTTACAATAGCTACCTTATCTTCAGGTCGTAGTTGATCTACCAATAATTTTAGCGAGGATTTTACTAATGGTAATCTATTTGCTCCCATCATAGAGCCGGAAACATCAATTAGAAAAACCATATTTGATGCAGGAAGATTATCTTTTGGAATATCCTTTGCCTTTAATGCTATACGGATTAATTGGTGCTCTTTATTCCATGGGGAAGTTGTTAATTCTGTATAAATCTTAACAGGGTCTCCATTTGTAGGAGCCTGAAGGTTATATTGGAAATAATTAATCATCTCTTCTACCCTTACGGCATCCTTTGGTGGCATTTGACCTGAATTAATCATTCTTCTGACATTACTGTAAGATGCTCCATCTACATCAACCGCAAAGGTGGACAAAGCTTCCCGTGTCGGGGAAATAAATCCGTTCTCATTAAATCCTTTATAAGATTCCGTGTTTTCAGGCATGCGGGCAACTCCTCCTCTTATCATGATCGAATTGGTAGAACCGGCAAAAGCTACAGATTTTTTATGATCCCCATAACCAATCACTGCTATTTCTGCTAACACTTGATTGTCAGCTTTCAACAAAACATTAATCTTGTCCTTTTTCCCGACTTTCTGATTTTGGGTTATATATCCTATATATTTAAAAACAAGAATATCTTTATTTTCAGCTTGAATGGAATATTTTCCATCTCGGTCGGTTTGAGTATTTACAGATGGTTTTCCATCAATAGAAATCTCTACCCCTGCCAGATTCTTTTTCGTATCAGCATCCATTACGGAACCTGTTATTATTCTTTGCTGTGCGAGTCCGTTACTACCTAGTGTAACTAAAAAGACTAATAATGTGATTATTTTATTCATGACTTTAAATTTTGTCAAGGGATGCAGAAAAAATCAAATTTCCATAACCGAGAAAAATAAATTAATTTTCAGCCATTAAATGAGCACTCGGACCTTGTCAAAACAGAAGAATCTAACAGATGAAGATCTGCTAAAGCAATACTTAGGAGATGGCGACCTCAGTCATCTGGGTGACCTCTATCAAAGGCATAGTGAAATGGTATATTATGTCTGTTTACGCTATTTCAAGGAGCCTGAGCGCAGTAAGGATGCCGTGATGCAGATATTTGAGGAGCTTATAAGCAAGGTTAAAAAACAAGAAATTCAAGACTTCCCTCGCTGGCTGTATGTAGTCAGTAAGAACCACTGCCTGATGGCACTTCGTTCCGGGAAAAACCATGTAGAAATTGTTACAGACAATTTTGTGGAATTCTCAATGAACTTGCATCAGGAAGAAGACTATCAAGAAAAGGAGGCTCAACTTTTGAGATTAGAACAATGTTTAGAAAATTTATTAGAGAAGCAAAAGAAAAGTATTCAATTATTCTTTATAGAACAGAAATGCTATAAGGAAGTGTGTGAACAAACAGGATATAGCTTGAAAGATGTAAAGAGTTATATACAAAATGGAAAAAGGAATTTAAAAAACTGTATGGAGAGGAATGCTCATGAATAAAGACTTTGACATAGCATATTTACGTCAATACGTAAACGGAGAGCTTAGCTCGTCCGAAATGTATGCTATTGAAAAAGCCTCACATGAGGATGAACAACTGATGGATATTATTCTTGGGTTAGAAGAAGAGAAAAATCTAAATCAACCCATTGAGATTTCTGATATTCACTCTGCGATTTATGAAAGAACCCACACTAAAAAGGTACGTTCAATAAAAATATTTAAACCCTTATCTATTGCAGCTTCTCTTGTTCTTCTTTTAGGAATCGGAGCTATTTGGTATTTGAATAGGGATCATAACAAGATGGACCAAACGATGGAGACTGTGGCTATAGAACCATCCGACGCTCCTACGGACACTACATTGAACACCATTGAAATAGATAGTTTAGTCAGACAATCGGACGAAGAAAACCTGATTGCAATGGCAACTCCGGAGAACACAGATGATCAAAGAGAACAATCAATAATTAATAACAAAAAAAGAATTGAGGCAAGAACAGGAAGTAAACCAACTATTGAGGAAATAACGGCTAATAAACAAGATATTTTCTTCCGAGAAGTACCAAATGCCGATACCAATGCATTCCAAAATAGATCATATGATCGCATTGCAGGTATACAAGCTTCACCATTATCAAAAAATGATAATTCAGCCGTAATTTTATTGGGTGAAAAGCGCCTTGCGGCAAATTCCAATAAGGTCATGATTCGTGGTATCTCTTCCCTCCAAGATGTTAAGAAAGTCGCCACGGGCCGGGTATTAGACCAAAAGTCTGGCAGACCTATTGTCAATGCTTCTGTTAGGGATATTAAAACCAATGATGTGGTGATGACAGATTCTTCCGGCCAATATGTGATGCCATTGACTTCAGAAAATCAGAATCTGGAAGTATTAAGCCTAGGTTATGAAAAGGCCAATATTATTGCAAGTAATAATAAAGTGGTTCAATTAAAACCTGACTTCAACACACTGGAGGAAGTAGTAGTGGTTGGCTACGACGAGAAATCGCCTAAGATAAAATCGGAACCACTAGTAGGATGGATTGCTTATAAAAAATATATAAACGACAATTCTTATCAGACTCTCCTCGGTAAAGGAAATGTAACTCTCGTTTTCGACATCTCATCCTTTGGCAGACCAATAGATATTATTGTCAAAAAGACCAGTAATCCGGATCTTAATCAAAAGGCAATTCAAATTATTCAGAACGGACCGGACTGGAAAAAAGGAAATGACGGAAAGAAAATTGAGGTTAAAATATCTTTTAAGTAGACAAAAGACGATAGACCACAGATAATAGACTTGTGGGAAATGCCATTGGGTATTTCCACCAACTACGGATAAAAGTCTTTTGTCTATTTCCTTTTGTCTATTATCTAAATATGCAGTCTAGCTAAAGGTGTTATATCTTGTCCGATAAAATCTTTTATAAGGTATTTTTGGTATCCGGCAATGGCAATCATTGCGGCATTATCGGTGCAGTATTCAAATTTGGGAATAAATACATTCCAATTATATTTCTGTCCCATTTCTAGAAGTGCCTTACGAAGACCTGAATTTGCGGAAACTCCTCCAGCAATAGCGATATCTTTAACAGCAGTTTGTTTTGCAGCTTTTTTAAGCTTATTTAATAATATAGAGACTATACGGCTCTGTACAGAAGCGCAAAGGTCGTCCATTCTCTCTTCAAGGAAATTAGGATTTTTCCTTATTTCATCTTGAACCAGATAGAGGATTGCTGTTTTTAATCCTGAAAAACTAAAGTTTAATTCCGGAATTTGAGGCTCAGGCAATTTGAAGGCATTTGGATCTCCATTTACTGCATGCTTATCAATTAGTGGGCCACCCGGATATGGAAGATTAAGGATCTTTGCGGTCTTATCAAAAGCTTCTCCAGCGGCATCATCTAGCGTTTCTCCCAAAAGTTCCATATCGAAGTAATTTTTGACCAAGACAATCTGGGTATGTCCTCCGGAAACCGTAAGACACAAAAACGGAAAATTTGGTTTTGGTTCATCAATAAAATGAGCAAGAATATGCGCCTGCATATGATTAACCTCAATTAACGGAATATTCATTGCCAATGCAAAAGACTTTGCGAATGACGTTCCGACCAATAAAGCACCTAAAAGTCCGGGACCTCGCGTAAAAGCCACTGCATCTATATCATTTTTATGTATTTTTGCAGTTGCAAGAGCTTGGTCTACCGTTGGAATAATGTTTTGTTGATGAGCGCGAGAAGCTAATTCAGGAACTACACCCCCATATTTAGCATGAATTGCTTGACTAGCAATAATATTTGACTTAATTTCGCCGTCTATACAGATAGAGGCCGAAGTTTCATCACACGAAGATTCTATTCCTAGAATAATGGCCATTTTGAGAGAAGTATAAATTTTAATTCACAAAAGTATCAAAAAAATACTTAAAATAACGTTGATTAGCTTGCTCAGCATCTTAACTCTGCTGTCTATCTTGCTATTTTCTTTACAATTTGCTTCTGTTCAAACATTTGTCACTAAAAAGGTTGCTAATTACCTCTCAAAACAATTGAATGCCAAGGTTGAAATTGGAAGTATCTATTTTAAACCATTCTCTGAACTAAACCTTTATAACTTCAAATTATCGGACACTAAGGGTAATCCAATAATCGTTGCAAAAAAGCTAAATGCAGATTTAATGCTACGTGAATTCTTTCAAAATAAAGTAGTCATCGAACGTATTAACATTGAAAATGCATACCTAGATTTTCAAGTTTATAAAGACAGTTCAAACATTAAATTTTTGGTAGATTATTTTTCTCCGAAAAAAGAGAAAGGATCAACCTCTAAGGGCAAAATGGCGTTCAGTCTTCAGGAAATCAACTTGGTTGATAACCACATCAAGATTGTAAATCATAATAACAAACATCATAATCGCGGAGTAGACTTCTCTGATATAGAATTAACGCATCTCTCAGGTAATTTTAGTAAAATTCTGTTTGATTCTGTATCCGTCAAAACGAATATCAAAAAACTTACTTTCATAGAGAAATCGGGCTTTCAGGTTCGTGAGCTTAATACAGAAGCATTCGTAAGCAATAAGTTTATGGAATTTGGAAAACTGCGTTTGTTGACAAATAATTCGACCTTAGGAAGCTATTTAAAATTCAGCTATAATGGCTTTAAGGACTTTGAAGATTTTGTCAAAAAAGTACAGATTCAATCCGATATGGATGATGTATTTGTTGACTCAAAGGATATTGAATTTTTTGCGCCTGCAATGAAAAATGTCCGATTCAAAACAAAGGTGAAGCGTGGTAAAATTACCGGCACAGTAGCAGATATACATGTTAGAAATGCAGATATTGAAACAGGAAATGAGACTAAATTGGCTGGAGAATTTAGTATTAAAGGTTTACCGAATATTAACAGGACTACATTCGACTTTGACGCAAACAGATTACAAACATCAGCAAAAGATATTGAGAATATTGTTCCCGAATTAGCCAATAGATCTTCTTTTAACCTTCCTGAGCAACTGCACAAATTAGGGATTATTAATTTTGAAGGAACATTCAAGGGATTATATAATCTCTTTGAGGTTGAAGGATCTTTTGAAACAGATTTAGGATTATTGACAACAAAAAGTAATATCGATATACAGAAAAATATCATTTATTCTGGTCATGCTTCTTCAAATGATTTTCAAATAGGGAATTTGATTAATAATAAAGTCCTCAAAAACACGGCTTTTAATTTGGATTTTGATGGAAAGAATTTAGCTTTTGAAGAACTTCAACTTAATGTTGTCGGAGATTTAAGACAATTTCAATTAGGCAATTATCAATATGACAGTATTGCTGTGGATGCGTTTCTTTTTGAAGAGCAGATTGAGATGAATGGACATATTAATGACAGGAATATTGTCTTAGCCTATGACTCGAAAATCAATCTACAAGATACTGAAAATGTTTATAATGTAGATGCCCAAATAGATCGCATAAACTTAAAAGAACTAGGTGTTGTAAAAAAAGATAGTATTATAATTTATGACTCTAATATCAGTACTCATCTAACTGGAAACTCCTTAAACAATTTAAATGGTGATTTAAGGTCCAACCAGATCTCTATGGAAACTTCTAAAGGATCTTTCACCATAGAAGACATATATTTTACCGCTTCAGGCAATGAAATGGAACGGATATTAAGCCTGGAGTCAAATGTTATCGATGTGGAGATGACGGGTGTCATTGACTTAAACACTTTAGTTCCCTATTTTAAGGCATTAGCGATGCGTTATGCGCCAGCTATAGGTTTGGAAACTGAATCTTATAACCGTCAAGCTTTTGATCTTAAACTGAATATCAAATCTTTTGAACCAATATCTGCATTCTTAGATCCTAACCTAACACTAGAAAATGGGGCAACTTTGGAAGCTGATTTTTCATCAGAAGATTTTACGGCACAATTCAACGCTTTCAGCCCATCGGTAAAGTATCATGGAATTGATTTAGAGAACCTGAGGATTGATGAAAATGCAGATGAGAAGGCTTTCACATTGAACGTGAAAGCAGATAAGCTTTCTTTGAGTGATAGTCTTTTTGTGAATAACATAGAAATTCATAATATATTAGCCAAAGACAGTTTATTATTTAATATAAAAGCTGCAGAGGCAACAGAGAAAAATCATGTACGCTTAAATGGTAATATATATTTTGCACATAATAAGCCTGCATATATTAGATTTGAAGAATCTACTATTGTTATAAACCGGGAACCCTGGGCCTTTAATAAGGATGCAGAGATGCGAGTTTCAAAGGGTAAATTCTATTTAAACAATTTAATTGCTTCACAAGGAAATCAGCGAGTCGAATTTAATGGTATTTTATCCAATGAGGATGATAAATTAGAGGTTCAATTTAGTCGTTTCAATCTTTATTCATTAGCATCGGTACTCACACCAATAGGAATTCATTTAGAGGGAGAGTTGAACGGAAATATCGAATTACACTCTATTTTCAAAAAACCCTACTTATCCGCAAATGTAAATACAACTCCTTTAGTTTGGAATAAAATACCAATTGGTCAATTAGTTTTATTAGCAGATTTTGATCCTGAAAGGAATTCCGCCAATTTGGATTTTCAATTGCTGGATGATCGCAATAGAGGATTAACATTAAATGGTACGTATAAAGTAGTCTCAGGAGAGCAAACTATCGATTTAAAAGGAAAATTAAATCAAACCGAACTGATCTTATTCCAACCATTTATAAGAAATTTAGCGTCAGATCTACAAGGGAAATTGGATGCAGATCTTCAAATTGGAGGTACTTTCAAGAATCCTCAGATTAATGGCACAGCAAATATTGAAAGTGCTTCCTTTAAGGTAAACTATTTAAAAACGACTTATAACCTGAATAATCAATCTGTGATGATTGATAAAAATGCTGTGATGATGAACAATTTGACGTTCACAGATAGCAAGGGGCATCAGGCTGTCGCAGGCGGAGTTGTTAATCTATCTAAATTAAGCAATCCATATATTGATGTTAGTGTGGCAAGCAATAATGTTATGATTCTCAATACGAATTACAAAGATAACAACTTGTATTACGGAACCGCTTTTGCGACCGGCACTTATCAATTTAAGGGATTTACTTCAGCTATTGATATCAATATTAAAGCTCGTTCAGAAGATAACACAACGATTACTATCCCTTTTAATACTGCTATGACAGTCTCTGAGAGTGACTTTATCTATTTTATCAGTAGAGATTCCTCGGAAAATCAGGAAAATGCCTCCCGTTATTTCTTAAAGGGAATGACGATGAATATGGATTTAGAATTAACGCCAAGTGCGGAAGTTAACTTACAGACAGACATCGGATCTTTAAAGGGTACTGGTTCAGGTGAAATAAGTTTAAAGGTCTCCAGTTTAGGGGATTTTGAGATGTTTGGAGATTATGCTGTTAATTCAGGAAAATTTCACTTCACGGCACAAGACTTCATCAACAAATACTTTGATTTAAAACAAGGCGGAACTATTCGTTGGACAGGTTCTCCTTCCGGAGCTACTGTAAATATAACAGCAGTTTATCAACAGCGAACCTCGGTAGGTGACCTTTATAATGCCGCAGGTAGAGCGGGCACTGATGAACGTGTGCTTGCACAAGCAGATATGATCATTAAAGGAACCCTAAGTCAACCGGATGTTTCTTTTGATCTGAACTTTCCGCAAACTCCTTATGTCAAGGATGAATTGCAGGCTTACCTTAGTGATGCCAATAATGTAAATCAACAAGCATTAAGTTTAATCGTGCGACGGAGTTTTACAGCAAGTAATTCTAGTGAAATTGGGCAGGAAGTAAATAGCACTTTATTATCAGCAGGGACCGAAATTGCATTTAACCAATTGAATAATATATTAGCGCAATCCCTCAATATAAATTTCGTCGATTTTAATATCCGTTCTTTCAATGATGCGTCTGCGTCATTTAGATTTTTTGATGATAGATTGATACTAACCGGAGGAATAGTGGATAGAAGAAATATTCAAACAACGGATTTGACATTCTTTTCAAATCAGGTTGCTACAGATGCTGAATTAACTTATAAAATAAGAAGAGATGGTAGTTTAATGTTTAGAGCTTATAACAGGTTAAATACCCGAAATATCTTATTTACCCCGACAGATGATTATATTAATGCGGTGGGGTTAGTTTATCGCCAGGAGTTTAATACCTTAGGTGAATTCTGGCGTAAGATGTGGACCTGGAAAACTAATCGGGATACGCTTCTAACCGTCCCAACTGTTGCTCAAGACACCATTAAAAGTTCTCCTGAACAACTGATTAATTAAAATATTTACTTACCAGAAATTCCCATTCTTCTTCTAAGCTTCCGTTAAATTCATTTTCCTCGGCGCGGTTGTACCAGTATCTTGCGTTCCATAAATCACCCTCCACTCTATGCAAATAAGCGTGTATATGAGCGGATTTGCGATCGTTCAAATGGTCAACCAAATCATGAGCTTTTTTCCATTCGCCCCGACCATCAAACCAAAGAGCCTGAATTTGAATATTCCATTCAGGATCAGGGTATTTTTCTTTCAGCGTTGCTTTAAATTCTTCTACATTCATGGAGTGAATATATAAATTTTGAGAATAAAAAAAGCCGTAAAAACAAATGTAATTACGGCTTTTCTTATTATTTGAACTTACTAGCTAGTGCAGCAAGTTTAGTAGCCATATCTGTTTCAGGAGCTCTTTCCTGACGTTTCTCAGTACGCTTTCTGACTGACTTTTCTTCTGTTTTCATACTTAAACTGATGCGTTTTCTCTTCTCATCAACTTCAGTAACAATTACCTCCACATGTTGTTGAACTTTAACGATTTCATTGGGATCTGAAACATAATGATTTGCCAATTGACTCAAGTGGACTAACCCATCCTGATGCACACCAATATCTACAAAAGCACCGAAGTTAGTTATATTCGTTACGATACCAGGCAACTTCATTCCCGTTTTGAGATCCGAGATACTGTTCACTCCTTCTGTAAAAGAAAAAGCTTCAAATTTATCACGTGGGTCTAATCCGGGTTTTGCTAATTCGGCTATAATATCATTTAAGGTAGGCAGTCCTACATCATTTGAAATATATTTCTTCAAATCCACTCGTTTCCTAACTTGTTCATCTTTCATTAAATCCTGAATAGAGACATTCAAGTCTTTTGCCATTTGCTCAACAAGCGCATACCGCTCAGGATGCACCGCTGAAGAATCCAATGGATTTTTAGCATTACGAATTCGTAGGAATCCGGCCGCTTGTTCAAAAGCTTTATCTCCTAACCTGGGCACTTTCTTCAAATCACGTCTGGAACTAAAAGGTCCATTTTCTTTTCTGTAATTAACGATTTGTTGAGCTAATGCAGGACCTAATCCTGATATATAGGATAAAATTTGTTTAGATGCCGTATTTAATTCAACCCCAACAGAGTTCACACATGACATTACGGTATCATCCAAAGCGGACTGTAATTTATTTTGATCAACATCATGCTGATACTGTCCCACGCCAATTGATTTGGGATCTATTTTCACGAGTTCTGCCAGCGGATCCATTAATCTTCTTCCGATTGAAACCGCACCACGAACGGTAACATCATGATCAGGAAATTCCTCTCTGGCAACCTCTGAAGCTGAATAAATAGAAGCTCCACTTTCATTGACCATAACGATAGTCGGTCCAGAAATATTCAATTTACGCACGAAATCTTCTGTTTCTCTTCCGGCAGTACCATTCCCTATCGCAATAGCTTCGATGTCATAGGTTGATACTAATCTTTTTATGACTTTCTCGGCTTCAGCTTGCCCCCCAGCACCACTGTGCGGGAATATAGCGGTATTTTCTAATAAATTACCTTGAGCATCTAACACGACTGTTTTACAACCTGTGCGGAAACCCGGGTCAATCGCCATTAATCTTTTTTGACCTAGAGGTGCTGCTAATAATAACTGCCTTGCATTATCTGCAAATACTTTAATAGCTTCTTCATCTGCTTTTTGACGAGTCAATACTCGGATCTCAGTCTCCATAGAAGGCTTTAAGAGACGTTTATAGCTATCCAATAAAGCAAGAGACACTTGATTACTCGCTGCGTTATTACCTTTGATATAGAGCTTCTCTATACCCGGTAGTACATCTGATTCAGATACATCAATATCTAGGTATAGAAGTTCCTCCTTCTCTCCCCTTCTCATTGCTAAAACACGATGTGATGGTGCTTCTTTTAAAGCTTCAGACCATTCGAAATAATCTTTATATTTTATGGCAGCTTCTTCTTTACCCGGCACTACTTTAGAAACAAATTGACCTTTGTTTAATACCATTTTACGCGTATGTGCCCTAACATCAGCATCTTCAGCGATTTGTTCTGCTATGATATCCCGCGCACCCGCCAAAGCTTCTTCAAAGGAAGAAACCGATTTTCCTTCATCAATAAATGAATCTGCTATTGCTTCAACATCAATCGCTTCTTGTTTTAAAAGGAGTTCTGCTAAAGGTTGTAAGCCTTTCTCTCTCGCCATGGATGCTCTAGTCTTCCTTTTTGGTTTATAAGGTAAATAGATATCCTCTAACGAAGACATTGTTTCTGCTGACTTTACTTGAATTTCAAGCTCAGGAGTTAATTTCCCTTGATCATTAATGGATTTAAGAATTGCTTCTTTGCGTTTATCTAAATCTCTTAACTGTTGAATACGATCACGAATTGTTGTGATCTGGACTTCATCAAGACTTCCGGTAAGTTCTTTACGGTATCTGGCAATAAAGGGAACAGTAGCACCTTCGTCTAATAAAGACAGGGTCGTACGCACTTGTTTCTCGTTAATCGATAATTCTTTCGATACGATAATCTCGTGGGATATAATCATAAAAAAATCAATAAGGAAAAATAAAGCTGCTGAATGGATTCCAACAGCTTACAGGTATAGAATTCTTAATTGTTTTAAGCTTGTTTTGTATTATTATCTTCTGTGCTATCTTCTAAAGGATTGTTTTCATCAATCTCTGAAGATGGTGTTTTTTCTGATGGTTTCTCATCAGTGGTACCTGATTCATTACTAGCAAAATGATCATTATATCCATAACTATAATAATCATCAGCTGTTGGGGTAGTATATGGCTTATGTTCGTACGTTCCAGACGGTGCCGTAAATTGTGGTACTTTCTTGTCTGGAGTATTTTCGTCCTCTGTACTTTCATTGGAAGCCGTTGGCTGATCAAAATCCTCAATTGGTTTTTCATCAATTTGCTTAACTTCAGGTTCCTTTTCGATATCAGCTTTTACTTCTTCAATCTCCTTTTCGAAATTATTAATCTGATCTGAAATTTCTCTTTTAATCCCTTCCGAAGCATCTTTAAATTCGCGAATACCACGCCCTAATCCTCTTGCCAATTCTGGTAATTTCTTGCCCCCAAACAGTAATAGTGCTACCAAAACGATAAGAACCATTTCTTGGGTACCAATGTTCAAAAACGCTAAATTCATCTCTACTATTTAATTTGATAATGAGCTAAGGTAAGTCTATTATTTTTTTTCAGCAATATTTTTATTGTAATTAATTAGAAACAAAAAGATAATATAGGCATCATTTCCTAAACTGTTTAATACTTGTACCTTTGTGCTCTTTATTAAATTTTTATGCTGCAGAATTTCAAATCGAATAAAATTTACTACTTAAGCACGATGGCTTTGGCTGGACCAGTTGTGATATCACAATTGGGTCATACCTTGGTACAAACTGCGGATACCATTATTGTCGGACATTTTGCAGGAACTATTTCATTGGCAGCAGTGTCTTTAGTTCACTCTGTATTCATGGTGGTATTGGTTATTGGTTTGGGAATAGCGTATGGCTTGACTCCTTTAATTGCTCAGGAAAATGGTCGTCAAAATTATGCGGAATGTGCAAAGCTCCTTTCAAATAGCTTTTGGTTAAATATTGTATCAGCTATTCTCCTATTTTTATTTGTTTATTATGGTTCAATGTATGCTATGCAACATGCGGATCAGGACCCTCAAGTTGTAGAAACTGCTAAACCATATCTATTAATCTTGAGCTTGTCAATACTACCTCTTATGATCTTTAATACTTTCAAACAGTTCGCTGAGGGTTTGGGGTTTACGAAACAAGCGATGAATATAACTATTTGGGGAAATGTTTTAAATGTTGTTATTGCGGTTGTATTAGTAAAAGGAATGTTTGGGATTGCTCCGATGGGAGTTCGAGGTGTGGGTATTGCCACCCTTATAGATCGGGTTTTGATGATGATCGTCATGGGATGGTACGTATTAAAATCGACAAATTTTAAACGTTATATAACCCACTTCTCTGTAAAATTCATTGATTTTTCACGAATAAAGAAAATCCTTAAAATTGGTGCTCCGGTGGCCTTGCAATATGTGTTTGAAATTGGTGCATTTGCCGGAGCAGCCCTAATTGCCGGCAAGATAGGTGCCATACAACAGGCGGCACATCAGACTGCAATCACCTTAGCTGCCATGACCTATATGATGGCGAGTGGTATTGCATCAGCCGCCACAATAAAGGTCGGAAACAGTTATGGAAATAAGAACTTCTTCCGCCTTCAGAAATTTGCTACGGTTTCATACCATCTGGTTATAGTCTTTATGGTTATTTGTGCAATTATCTTTGCTGTCTTTAACCAATACCTACCTTATATTATTACGCAAGATAAAGAGGTCATTGTTATGGCAGCCCAATTATTAATAATTGCCGGAATGTTTCAATTATTTGACGGTACTCAAGTGGTAGGTTTAGGAACTTTGAGGGGTATGGGAGATGTAAATATCCCAACCTTTATAACTTTCTTTGCTTATTGGGTGGTTGGTTTGCCAATTGCTTATTTACTGGGGATTGAACTAAATATTGGAGTGAAAGGGATATGGTATGGATTAACTTTAGGGCTATTAACTTCTTCAATTTTATTGTATTTCAGATACAAGTATAAGATTAATAGTTTAACGCATGTAAAAGATAATCCTCTTAGGAATAATATATAAATAAAGGGCTCATAAAATTTTACGAGCCCTTTATCTGTTGTCTTTAATTTATATCACTCTTTCAGCGTCCCAATTTTCAAGATAATCAGCTACTCTACGAATAAATTGACCTCCTAAAGAACCATCAATTACTCGGTGATCATAGGACATGGAGATGTACATCATATGCCTAACCGCTATAACATCACCATATTCAGTTTCCAACACGGCAGGTTTCTTTTTAATTGTGCCTACGGCTAAGATAGCCGCTTGAGGCTGATTGATTATAGGCATACCAAAAATATTTCCGAAAGCTCCAATATTGGTAAAAGTAAAAGTTCCACCCTGTGTATCATCTGGTTTCAATTTATTTGCCCGAGATCGATTGGCTAAATCATTTACAGCCCGTGAAATCCCTGTCAGACTGAGTTGATCAACATTCTTAATAACTGGCACAATCAAATTACCTGTTGGTAATGCAGCAGCCATTCCAATGTTGATATTTTTCTTACGAACAATATTATAACCATCCACAGAAACATTTATTAGTGGAAAATCTTTAATCGCTTTTGCAATAGCTTCAATAAATAACGGAGTAAAGGTTATATTTTCTCCTTCAGTCTTTTTGTAGGAATCTTTAATTTTATTTCTCCAGTTCACCAGATTTGTAACATCCGCTTCAACTACTGAAAAAACATGTGGTGAGGTTTTAACACTATGAATCATATGGTCAGCAATTAACCTTCGCATACGATCCATTTCAATAATTTCACTATCTCCTGTATTTGTTTTAACAACCTGTGCAGGGACTGTTGAGTTTTCCTGACGAACTGGTTCTTTTGGTTCTTCCTCAGTAGACACAACAGGTTTAGGGATTTGAAGACCTTTATTCTTTTCAAGATAATTTAATATATCCTGTTTAGTAACTCTTCCTTCCCCACCGGTACCTGATATACTGTCTAATTCTTGTTGGGAAATACCTTCTTGCTGTGCTATATTTCTCACTAACGGAGAATAGAACCGGATTCCGGATTGTATATTTTGATGATTTTCAGTTATAGATTCTGTTCTTTCCTGGACTTGATCTAATCCGGGAATAGGATCGTCAATCTGATCAGGTTCTTCAGTAAATTCTGTATTTTCATTAGAAACTGTTGTTTCCTCAGGCTGGGTTATTTCTTCTACAGGCAACGTTTCTTCAGTTTCAGGCCCATCAATCTCAATCAGTGCAATGACATCCCCTACCTGAACAATTTGGTTTTCTTCAAACAATCTTTCTTTCAGAATCCCTGAAACTGGCGACGGAACTTCAGAATCTACCTTATCTGTTGCAAGTTCTACAACTGCATCATCCTCATCGATTTTATCTCCAACCTGCTTTACCCACTTTGTAAGTGTAGCTTCAGAAACGCTCTCACCCATTTTAGGTAATAAAAGTTTATATATAGCCATCTATTATTATTTGGATTGTTAGATTACTAAGTTAAATATTAATCCTTACTTGACAAGTGAACAAAATTAAATATTTTAATGAAGATTATTAACAAAATAAGATTTTGTTAATTCTGTAATTCTTTTTGAAATAAATTCCAAAGCATTAGGAGCGCCTGAGCTGTAGTGCGTTCTATGTTTATCAAGCGATCATGATGAAACTGAAATAACTTTGTTTTTATCTCATTTTTCCCCGCAATAGCTATCCAAACCGTTCCGACCGGCTTTTCAGAAGTCCCCCCATCTGGGCCGGCAATACCACTTGTTGCGATTGCGTAATCAACATTTAATCTTTCTTTAGCTCCTTTTGCCATCTGAATAACTGTTTCTTCACTTACTGCTCCGTAAGTAGCTAGCGTCTCAGCTTTGACCCCTAAGATATGTTCTTTTACTTCATTCGCATAGGAGACCACAGCACCTTGAAACATCTTACTAGATCCTGGAATTTCAGTGATTAATCTGGAAACATTCCCTCCGGTACAGCTTTCAGCTGTTGCCAAAGTACATTGATGATTAACGAAGGATGTTACAATAACCTCTTCAAAACTTATATCTTCAACAGCCACTACTGCATCAGCAATTCTTTCTATTAATTTACCTTTCCATTTTTCAGCTTCTTGTTCCAATTGGTCTAAATCCTTCCCTGTAACAGATATCCTTAATCTTACCAATCCAATTTTTGGAAGATAAGCCAGATGTACATTTAATGGAAAAGCCTCTTCAATATCTGAGATAAGTTCCGCAAGATGCGATTCACCTATCCCAACTGTTAAGAGGTATTTATTAACTACTTTATCTTCCGAGTTAAATACCTTAAGTTTTGGCAACACGCGATAGGTCATTAGATTTTTCATTTCAAAAGGAACTCCCGGAAGAAATACATAAACCTTTCCTTGATCTTCTACCCACATCCCCGGTGCTGTCCCCCAATCGTTAAACAGTACTTCACAATTCTCCAACACATCCGCCTGTCTTATATTCATCTCAGGCATAGATTTATTAAAACGTTGAAAGATCAATTTTACATGTTCTAATACCTCCGGATTATGTACCAAATTGGTATTGAAAAACTTTGCCGCCGTATATTTGGTTACATCATCTTTAGTAGGTCCTAACCCACCTGTACAAATAATAACATCTGCTCGGGAGCTGGCTTCAGCTAAAGCAGTATTAATATGTTGTTCTGTATCTGTAATGGAAGTTATTTGTTGTATTAGAATTTGTTGACTAAACAATTCTTGAGCAATCCACGCGGAATTGGTATCCACAATTTGCCCTAGCAAGATCTCATCACCAATGGTAATAATTTCAGCCTTCATAAGTTCTGCTTTTAAATAAGTAACTAATAAGTATAATGACTCTGTCTCTTGGTTAATTTTAAATCTTGCAATATAGATGCTTTGGCTCGAATAGTAATATTATAACTTTGATAACGACCAAAAGGTACCCAACCCACTGACATATCCCAACAGTGCAAATCCCTATAAATTGAGACTTGAGTCATCGACGCCTCCTTCTGTACAAAGTCGTAACCCGTATTGAACTGTACTTTCCATTTAGGGGTAACATTAAAATCCCCGTGTAGATTAACAGTACTCGTTAATCTAGTTTCCATTCGCTGGTTCTCCCTGTTAAAGACCCTATTATAGTTCATACTAAATGAACCCGCTAAGTTCCAGGGAATATTAAAATCAACGAAAGCATTTGGATCGGTACTGATTCTTGCTAATGCCTGGGCTTGCTCAGGTGTCAAATTCGGCATAGAGCTCCGTAAGGAATCAATGTTTTCGCTGCGGTTTTCATTGGCCTTGGGGTTTAAACTATAGTCAAAAGACAACCCAAAGTTTGTTAATCGGGCAAGTGTTCCGTCTTTAATTGAAAAACGGTCTATTCTGTTACCGGTGTACTTATCGTAAGAGTAGGCATCAAAGGTACCATTAAAGTTTACATTAACTTTTTTATCGAATAAAGCAGTACGTCCTGAAAAACTTATAGGAGAAAGTTTCAACGAATCTGCCGCAACATTATAATTACCACTAAAGGTCAATCCCTGGATTATTGGCACCTTCTTAACGCCTTTGCCGGTGGTGTCTTTATCTGTTCGGATTTTTGCTTCCAGGGTATTATCTACCGAGAAACCAATACCAAATGATTTTCCCGCAGATGGACCACCATAAATACCATTTTCAAAAATAGAGTACCTTCTGAAAACACCATTTTCATCTGTGAAATCTCTATAAAATCCAAAACGGGGATCAGAGAAATCCGGTCGGTAGTTTAAATTGATCGATGGTGTAACAGTATGTCGCATCGCTTCAATTTTACCAATTTTAGGATATTGACCATAAATTTTGGTTGAAAGCCCTGTGGATACTGAATAATCATACGCTCTTTTAAAACCCTGTAAGGTATCTCTCACATTTTCGAAACCATAAGGTTGATTTACCAGTCTGTTTCGAACATATTGCAAATACCATCTTTCTGTATAGTTGAATGAAGTATTGAATTGAAAATACTTCATTACATTTAAGCTTAAACTTACTGGAATATTATGTTGTATTCCATTTGTAAACTTATTCAACGATTCTTTTCTGAATAAAAGGGAGTCACTGGTTACTATTCTGTTCTGCCCCTGCAAACTGTATCCCACCGTGATACGTTGATACCATTTTTGTTCACCGATACGGTCTTTAGAATCAAATGGGTTAAATGTGGCAACGTTTAAACTAATAGTAGGTAAATCCAACGATAATGCACCGGTAGAAAGGTTTTGTTCATGAGACATGTTTGCGGTAAAATTGACTTTCCCATCAGCAAATACTTTTCCGTATGCTACTGAGGAGCGCATGCTATTGTTTATCGCTTGTTGAGGATTATAGTTACCTGTTGTTGCTTGATTACGATAAGCATTTCTGGAACCAAAGTTTACGGATGCGGAGAAAGAAGTTCCAGGGTTAGCTTCCTGACGTTGGGTATGATTCCAGGTAAAACGGAAATTCTTTTCTCGTCCATAATTATCACTTCCCTCAATACCTTGAACATAAGACCCATATTGCAAGGAGAAATTGCCATTGAATTTATAATTTACTAAATACTGAGTACGTACATTCGCTTCCCAAGTACCTTTTGAGAAAAGTGTACCGCGAATTTCAGAATCCCAATAATCATTAAAAGTCAAATACCATCCTAAATCTCGCATGGCAAATCCTTGAGCAGCATCTTCACCAAAGGATGGAAATAGAAATCCTGAGCTCTTTTTATCCTGCTTAGGAAAAAATCCAAAAGGAATAGCTAGAAATTTAATAGGAATATTAGCCACTACCAGATAAGAAGGTCCGGCGATAATCTGATTTTTAGTAATTACCCCTTTGGTGATTTGTATACCAAAGTGGGTGTGCGGATAGGGCAAATTACAAGTAGAATACAAACCTTGATAGAGAGACATCTCATCATAAATATTCTTTCGAACTTCTCGGGCCTGAATATATCCTCCATCTACCTCTGTCATTACCCCAAATGTTTTAGGAACCTGCGTCTTATAGTTATAAAGCAAGGAATCTACTGCAATGGGAGATTCACCAGGCATAATAACCACGGGTCTTCCCACATATTTCCCATTGTGATCCGTTACTCCGGTTGCAAAGAGAACATTCGTATTTCTGTCTAATCGAATATAATCTGCGGCTAACTCAAAACCTTCATACTTTACCTTAGCTCCTTTATAAAGGTGTAATATATTTTTACTAACCTCATTCCACGAAGAGTCATTTGCAGTAATCGTAACAACAGTTTCCAGTCCACTATCATCTTTCATGTGGACCGTGTCCCGACCATTAACTTCTCTAAAATTATTTCTGCTGGTATCCGTAGGAATTGTGTCTCTTTGAAGGGTATCTATTGTAACATTTTGAGTGGTAGAAGTATTCTCCACTTGAGCATGTAGCACAGACATCCCTAAAAACAAAAACAGTATGAAAAGGAAAAAACAACTTAAGGCCTTCAAAATGAAATATGAATGTTATTTTTGTGCTAATTTTAAACTCTTGTTTGGCAAAAATAGTCAAAAATCAATACAAAGATTAGGTTTTTGATAAAGTTAATCATATTTAACAGTTTACTTTAGTAAAGTTGCCATTCGGAATTAAATAATATCGTCAACTATGAATTTTAACAAATCTGTAAAAATTGCAATTTCGGTCATTACGGTACTGATACCTTTAATTTTTGTCAGTGGTCTGGTACAATCTTCCGAACCCATAATTCGGGAAACTGATCCATCTCAAAATAATCAAGGCAATAAAGCCATGAAATTAATCGTTATCGACCCGGGGCATGGTGGACCATTACCTGGAGCTCAGGGGCGGATCTCGAAAGAGAAAGATATTGTTCTTCAAGTTTCTTTGAAATTAAAAGCTGCTATTGAGAAAGAGATTCCCGGAGTTAAAGCGATGGTGACTAGAGAAACTGATATTGATGTACCCTTTCATGAGCGCACTGCTTTGGCCAATAAAAATCACGCTGATTTGTTTATGTCAATTCACTGTAATTCAGCAGATAGTGACCGGGAGGTTCGAGGAAAAAATGGTCGAAAAACAGTGCAGACTACTCGAAGACCTCAGGTGAGAGGAACAGAAACCTTTGTTTGCGGTTTCGACAGGCTTAAAAGGGGCGAGTCAGAAGTGGCGATTCGGGAGAATGCCGATATATTATTTGAAGAAAATTACGAACAAAACTATGGTGGTTTTGATCCTAAAGACCCATCCACCTATATTATTTTCTCTCTTATGAAAAGAACTTATCGTGATAAGAGTATCCGCTTAGCAACGTATATTCAAAATGAATACGTAAAAAAAGGACGAGAAAACCGTGGGGTTCAAGAACTTTCCTTAGCGGTATTAGCTTCCGCAGCCATGCCGGCTGTTTTGACTGAAATAGGTTTTATCTCCAATCCGGAAGAGGAAAAATTTATGGTATCAGAGGAAGGGCAAAATGAAATCGTAGCCAACTTAGTAGATGCAATCAAACACTACAAAACAAGCTCCGGATTATAATAGGGTATAGAATTTGTTAAAGGTATAATATAGAACAGAAACGAAAAGTAGAAATTGGTGAATTTTATTAAGAACAAGAAGGGTGTGTTAGGAAAATTAGGTTTGTCAATAACCTGTATTTCAATAGTTTTACTAGCAAGTTTCAAACCCTTAGATCCCCAGAAAGACGATCAAGGCGGAAGCCCGAGAAAAATTAAAACCATTGTACTAGACCCAGGACATGGAGGGCATGATTCCGGTGCCGTAGGTAGGCAATCCAAAGAAAAAGATATTGCCTTACAGGTCGCATTAAAATTAGGAAAGAAAATCCAAAATGAATTTCCGGGAATTAAAGTAATTTACACTAGAACAACCGATGTTTACCCCAAACTTTATGAGCGTCCTGCATTGGCAAATAAACATCATGCAGATCTGTTTATATCCATTCACTGTAACTCAGCTGGAACTACGAGCAGGAGGGTGAAAAATAGTCGTGGCCGATATGTGACACAGCACGTTCTGAATACATCAGCTAAAGGTACCGAAACATTAGTGTTGGGTTTTAGTCGTACAGGAGATCAAGATGTAGCTATTCGGGAAAATGCGTCTATTTTAATGGAAGAGAATTATAAAGAAAATTATGGAGGATTTGATCCCAAAGATCCTTCAACTTATATCGTATTTTCTTTAATGAAAAGAAAGTTTAGAGAGCAGAGTATTCGCCTTGCCGCATATATGCAGGATCAGTTTTCAGGCTCTAAACGTACAGATCGTGGGGTAAAAGAACAATCCTTGGCGGTATTAGCTACAGCAGGGATGCCCGCCGTACTTACAGAAATCGGTTTTATATCTAATCCTGATGAAGAAAGATTTATGATGTCAGCTGCCGGACAGGAGTCAATTGTAAATGATTTGTTTAACGCGATAAATACATATAGAAAAAGTGTAGAAAAATAAACTTTTTCTTAAATTGGCGGTTAGAACAGTGGTATCACATCTTAAATAGGGGTAATTTTGAAAATATCTAACGAAACAAAAGTAGGAGCATTAACCAGTGTGGCAATAGCCATATTGTTCATTGGGTATAGTTTCCTTAAGGGAAATAATGTTTTTAGCAGTGAGAATACTTTTTACACAGAATACGATAATGTGGACGGATTAGCCGTATCCAAACCCGTTTTGGTTAGTGGCTTCCAAATTGGCCGGGTTTCCAAACTTACTCTTCAACCAAATGGAAAAATCAGAACAGAATTTAAAATTCAAGATGATTATGACATTCCATCCAACACTGTGGCCAGAATTGTTAGTGCTGATTTATTAGGAAGCAAAGCCATTGTCTTTGAATTAGGGAATAGTACTACTATGGCTAGAAATGGTGATCCATTGCTATCCGATGTTCAAGCAAACCTTATGGAAAAAGTTGAACCTCTGCAAAAGAAAATCGAAAACCTAGTCGTAAAACTTGACTCTGTACTTTCTGGTGTTAACTCTGTTTTAGACAGCAATTTTCAACGTGATTTCAAAAGTAGCGTACATAGTATTTCAGTTTCTCTGAAAAACTTAGAAAAGATTACCGGTGATGTAGATGGATTAATGGGGGCTGAAAAGAATCGCTTAAGTAATATCCTCTCAAATATGGAATCCATCACAATGAACTTTAAGAATAATAATGAAAAGATTAATTCTATACTAGCTAACCTTGATAATTTATCGGATGATCTTTCAAAAACTGAAATTAAAGCAACAGTTGACAATGCAAATCAAGCTATGAAAGACGTAATGAGTATTACAAATAAAATTAATTCGGGTGAAGGTTCCTTAGGACAGTTAATACATGATGAAAAGCTGTATAATAACCTAACAAATGCTTCGGAAAGCTTGGATCAATTAGTGAAAGATTTAAAAGAAAATCCGGGTAAATATTTGAAGATTTCAATCTTTGGTAAGAAAGATACCAAATAATAATATTTTTATAAAAAATGGGGTTCAATTAGTTGAACCCCATTTTTTTTATATTTTACTTCTTTAATGTCTCATCTAACCAACTAAAGAATTCCCGCTGCCATACTTGTGCATTATGACCTGAAAGAACCCAGTGGTTTTCATCCGGAAGATAAACCAATCTACTTTTAACTCCTCTTAACTGAGCAGCCTGAAAAGCCTCTAACCCCTGTCCTATTGGAACTCTAAAATCTTTCCCGCCTTGAAAAATTAGAATTGGTGTATTCCATTGATTAACATAATTACTCGGATTAAATTCGTTATAGGTTTTCTCATTCGCTTTATCCCAATATGGTCCGCCTAGATCATGATTTGCAAAGAACAACTCTTCAGTGGTACCATACCAAGATTTCATATCAAACAATCCACAGTGTGAAATAAAGGTTTTGAATCTTCCTTCATGAACGCCCGCTAATTGAAATACTGAATATCCACCATAGCTTGCTCCTACAGCGCCAATACGACTTGTGTCTACATAGGACTCTTTTGAAATGTCATCAATAGCCGACAAATAATCTCTTATTGACTGGCCGCCCCAATCTTTCGAGATTTGCTCATTCCACTTTACTCCCCATCCAGGCATTCCCCTACGATTAGGTGCAATCACGATGTAACCTTGTGATGCTAATAACTGGAAATTCCATCGGAAAGAATAAGACTGTGTAGTTGCTGACTGAGGTCCACCTTGACAAAATAATAAAGTCGGATATTTTTTAGCAGGATCAAAATCCGGTGGATAAATCACCCATGAAAATAAATCTAACCCATCTGATGCCTTTGTCACTCTACCTTCTACTTTAGTTTCAGCAACAGTACTGTACAGCTGATTATTTACGGTTGTTATCGGGGTAATATCTTTGGTTTTAAAACTATAAAAGAAAACCTCAGGAGCCCGTGTAATTTTTGTAGATGTTACAACTAAGCCCTCTTTTGTTTCTCCAACAATACCTGTAATATCAAATTCGCCTGCAGATATTTTATTAATAACAGGCAGTGCTTTATTCTTTAAGTTAGACGGAACTAATACTTCAAATAATTGAACTGTACCTTCAGTCGGCGCTAAGAAATATATTTTTCTATTATCCTTACTCCATGTATACGCATCAACAGTTCCGTCCCAATGACCAGTCAGATTTAATTTAATATTTTCCTCAGTATTCTGAATGATAATATCATTCTTATCGGCTTCATAACCCTCGGTTTTCATACTTAACCAGGTCAGTAATTTACCATCTGAACTATAAGCCGGAGAATTATCATATCCGTTCATTCCTTCTGTCAAATTACTTGTTGAACCAGAAGCTAGATCATAACGATAAATATCTGTATTTGTACTTTGTGCATATTCAGTTCCGAATTTCTTTTTACAAACATATAATACGGACTTACTATCTGGAGACCATACAAAATCTTCTGCTCCTCCAAACGGCATTGTAGGTGAATAATAAGGTTCATCTCCTAAAATATCTTTTGCCTCTCCTATTTTACCATTATCGTAGCTAGCAACAAAAGGATGATTGAACTTACCATCGTTCCAGGTGTCCCAATGTCTATAATCTAGGTTATCATAGATATACACATTGGATTTTGGCAAATCCTTGTATTTATCTACGCTATGATAATTCTTTAAAAGTACCTGCTTACTAAATAAAATATGTTTTCCATCAGGAGAGATTTTTGCATTTTCAATGCCATCCTCATAATTGGTTAATTGGACGGAATTACCGTCTTTTAAGCTCTTCTTCCAGATTTGACCTTTAAACATATAAAGAACATCATCTCCTTTTACCGTCAATACAGATTCAGCACCTGCTTCAGACGTAAATTGTTTAGATTCTCCCCCTTTTACAGGAATAACGTAAAGATCCTTCTCCGATTTATTTTCATCAAACTGATAATTAGAGATACCATAGATTAATTGGGAACCATCGGAAGAAAGCCCCTCTCCGCTTACTCTTCCTAATTCCCAAAGTTTCTTTGGACTTAAAGGTTCAATTTTATTGGATCTTCGAACACGATCCTCAACTTTTGGCCTGTCCACCTTCTGTGGCACTTCCTTTCCTACTTGTGCAATAACCATATTATTGATTAATAAGAATGCTCCAATCCATGTAATCTTGTGCATATAATTTTCGTTTTGCCTGCCAATTTACTAAAGTTGACAGGCAAAGCGAAATCATGCTTTAAATTCTGCGTTTAATTTTCCAGAATAAAAGCCAAATGCTGGTGAGGTACATTCTTAAAGAAGTTCTGTTTAGCCTTATCATTGTTTTTCAAACTGATACCAATTTATTTTCGTTGACAGACGCATTAAAACAGCTAATATGATAAACAAACCTATTGTCCCTACAATTAACGAGTAATCTCTCAATTGCAATAAAACAAAGATAAAGGTGTAGAATAAGGTAAGGATTGCTGAGAATATTAAAGCTGACTTCGTATCTTTTGTGATGGCCTTAATAAATGAACCAATCAGAATGATCGTTGCAAGACCAGCTGATAGATAAGCCATGTTGAACCCAATATGCTCTGAAATGGCTAATAATAATGCGTAGAACAAAACCATCGCAAATCCTATCAAAACATATTGAAGAATATGAACTCGCTGTTTTTTGATAATCTCCATAAACACCAGTGAAACAAATGTCAGTGCTAACACCAATGCCCCATATTTGGTAACTCTTGTAATCTTCTGATAATTATTAACCTGAGGTAAGAAATTAATCTGTACCATATCAAAATCATCAGAGGTCATTTGAGTTCCTACTGCGCCCTCAATTACCTTGGGTGCAGGATAAACAGCTTCTGTATATTCAATCGTTGAGTTATCTTCGTTTGCCATATCAATTCCACGAAGGAAATAAACAGCCGAAGGACTACCTCTCCACTGTTGGGATTGCTTTCTACTAAAATCAGGAATGTTCCATGATGCTTGGAAGGTAGTATCTACTTTTCGATCATCAGGTAAGAAATTACCATTAAAACTTGGATTTGACCACGTACCGGATGCCTCAATTTTTGTTTGCTTGGCCAGAGGAAGGAAATTTAAAGATTTCGACCCTTTTAAATCCAAATTAATTTCAAAGGATTGATCTAATGAATTATTTCCGTCTAAGGCTAAATCTACCGTTAGATTAGAATTAAAAAGATTAAGATCCTGATAGTATTTTCCCATCTCATAGTCCTTAGCTCCCAATTTTACTTTTGGAATGAGGGTTAAGCCTTTAACATCTTGTATCCCGAATATCAATTTAGCTTCATTCCATTTTAAATCAGTGTCATTAAGCTTTAATTTTACCAGATCAAAAGGCTTAAAGCTTCCCTTAAGGCTAATATTTGAATTGTAAACAATCGCTTGATAAATTCCTCTTTTTAGAGATTCAGGTTCTACCTTTGCCTTAATAGTTGTGGTCTCAGGCAATAGAAATGCCCATTCTGTCTCTACACTTTTAATGATATTATTTTTGCCATCTGTCCCCTTTTCTACCGTTTCCTTTACCATATCGTAAGGAACCGCAATAATTGGGCTTGTAATAACCTGATCTAACCCCCACTTCCTGGCAATCTCAGTAGACACATTAATCTCTCTTGATTTTCGCTCATTGATTAGATCACTAATCAACGTCAAAGGAATCAATAATATTAGCATCAAGAAGAAGATGACAAATATTTTTAGAATTAAAGATTCTGTTATCTTTTCCCATAAAGACTTTTGAGAACTATTCCCTTTGTCTTCGTTTAAAGTGTTATTTTCCATTTTTAATAGGGTTTACTTGTAATGTATATTGTTTGCTGATTAATACTTGTTGAAATTGTGATAATGATTCTGAAAGAAATGGTTTAAACTCAATATTATAAAACTTACTCATCGTCTTACCTTTTCTAAAAGAACTCCAATAGTACTTGCTATATTCAGGAAAAATAAGCGTTCCGATAAATAACATTGCCAAAAGATATAAGCTGATTTTCCCATTTCCGAAAAGGAGATATTGCATTGCAATCTCATCAGATATATCTGTTCCGGTTTCAGTTAGCACATGGAAGACATCATGGTTTTCTAGTTTGGGCATCACATCAAAGCCCTTCTCTTTATAGAATAGGCCTAATGCATACCCTATCGACCCTTCTGGATAATCCAAAAATTTCTCTTTCTTGATTCCCCAGGCTAACTTATAACCTTTAAAAAGTTCTGCATATACCCTGGATGACCAGTTATATAAATGCAACATAAATTTCAATCTCAATCCTCTCATAATAAGTTTAAAAAGTACTTTGTATTTCAAAGTAGTTATCCAAAAAAAATTATTTATACTGTTGTTTTATTAAATTTTCAAGTGCAATAAGGTGATTTTCAAATGCTTTTGCCCCTTTTGCTGTTTTACTATAGCTGGTATTAGGTTTCCGATCAATAAATGACTTAGTAACCAAAACATAACCTTCTTTTTCCAGACTTTTCAAATTTGATGCTAGGTTACCATCCGTTACCTCCAACAACTCCTTTAAAGAATTGAAGTCATAGGAATCATTAGCCATCAATATACTCATGATTTGAAGCCTTACCCTATTTTCAAAAATCTTATCATATAATGTTAAATCCAAACTCACCTTTCGTACTTTTTATGGACAATTAACCCGTAAACGATATGTAAAACCCCAAATCCCAAAGACCAAAACACAATGCCATACCCCGGAAATGCCAAAGCTAACAAACCTAACAAAATTTCTAACACGCCTAGCACTCTTACTTCGCGAAAAGTGAATACGCTGGCGGCAGCCAAAGACAAGCCATAAAAAATTAATAAACTGGAAGCTACTAATCCGAAAATACCTTTACAGATTAATATCACGGAAAACAAACCTCCTGTCACTAATGGAATTGCCATTGCTCTCAAAAGTGCCTTACTTGTAGGGTTCCAAATACTCTGTCCGCTTCGCTTGGCTTTTGCTTTCGCCATACTCACCCCTAATATTACGGATACAATTAAAACAAGAAGGGCAATTATGACTAATTTCCAAATCACTTGCTCATCCAGAACATAATAGTCTCTATATCCAAACTCACTTTTAGTGCCGTACACGACAAAGTAAGCAACAGCGGCTCCTATTAAGGCTAAACAACCAATTAACACTCCTGAAAGCCCACTAATGGACATGAATTTAGAAGACTTCTCCATCATGGAGCGAATCTGGCCTATTTCTTTTAAGATATCTTTCTGGTCCATAAAAGTACTTTGTGTTTCAAAGTAAGGGAGAAATATCTATTCTCGCAAATATTTTTTTCTTTTTTTTTAAAAAGCATTCATATATATGATAAAAATAGTGACATTAAACAGCTCCTGATTCAATCTAAATTCTTTGCAAAAAAGAATTAATTGTTCCTTTTATACCTAATGTATTCAAAAAGGCTGTTGCCTAAAGTAGTGGAAAGAACCTGAATGTATTGGTTTAAGACATCTATGCTATGAAAATTCTTAATCTAATTTGAAAAGTTTCGTATTTTAAGAAAATTTAGGTTGTTAATGCACAAACAGTTACAAAATATATTAAAAAAATAGAAAAAAAAGCTTGACATATATAGGTTAGGTTTCTATCTTTGTGGCTCAATAAAATCCTAACTGCGGAAGTGGCGTAATTGGTAGCCGCACCAGACTTAGGATCTGGCGCCGCGAGGCGTGGGGGTTCGAGTCCCTTCTTCCGCACTTGATGTCCTCCCGAAAATAAAGATCGGGAGGATTTTTTTTATTAATTGCGAAAAGCTAAAACAAGAGTATGAATATTTCACACCAGAACATTGATGACATCAACGCTAGTATCCAAGTGGAAATAGCACCTGAGGACTACAATCCACAGGTTGATAAAGCAATTAAAGACCAAGCAAAAAAAGCTAAATTACCAGGATTCCGCCCAGGAATGGTACCTACCGGACACATCAAACGTATGTACGGTAAATCGATCTTATTTGATGAGATCAATAAAATTATCAATGATAAGATCGCGGAATATATCGGCGAACAAAAACTAGAAGTATTGGGTCAACCTCTTCCTACTGAAGAAGATAGAGACGAAAAGTACAACTGGGACTTCAAAGATACTTTTAACTTCAAATACGAAATCGGTATAGCTCCTCAGTTTGATACTCCCTTCTCTGCTGAAACAGAATTCATTGAATACGACATTAAAGCTGATGATGCAACCCTTCAAGAGCGTATCAAAAACTTACGTCGTAGCTATGGAAAAATGACAAATCCTGAAGTCTCAGAAGAAGGTGATGTTCTTTACGCTACTTTGAAACAGGATAAAGAAGAAGGTATCGAAAAAACTACTTCTATCCGTACGGATATCATTGAAGATGCTAAAATCAAAAAATCCTTAGCTGGATTGAAAAAAGATGATACCGCAAAATTAGATGTCAAAAAAGCCTTCAAAGTGGCAGACTTAGCTCGTATATTAGGAATCACTGAAGATGAAGCTGAAAACTTAGATGTAACTAAATTTGAACTTACTGTTAAAAACATCAACAGATTAGAGGAATCAGATTTGAATCAAGAGTTTTTTGATAAATTATTCCCTGCAGGAGAAGTGACTACAGAAGAGCAATTCATTGAAAAGGTGAAAGAAGAAGTTGAAAACTTATTCAAACAAAACTCCGCTCAAAAATTGCGTAATGACATGTACACTTTCGGAATGGAGAAAGTAGATGCTAAATTCCCTGAAGAATTCTTAAAGAAATGGTTAAAAGCTACTAATCCAAACTTAGAGGTTGCTGAAATTGAAGAAGGTTTCGAAGATTTCTTAAGCAACTTGAAATGGACTATTATCGAAAACCGCATCGTAACAGCTAACAACTTAGAGGTTAAATATGATGAAGTAGTTGAATTGGCGAAGGAACGTATCTACGCACAAATCAAAATGTACAACATCAATGAAGAGCCTACAGATGAGCAGCTACAACAATTCGCAATGCAATTATTAGCTGATAGAGAACAAGCTAACCGTTTGTTTGAAGAAGTTAAAGCATTGAAAGTTTTCGATCAATTGAAAGGTTCTGTAAAGATCAAATCTAAAAAGATCGATTTCGATAAATTCGAAAAGCTAGATAGTAAATAAGCAAAATAAGAATTAGTATAAAATATGTAAAAGGTTGACGGGATTCCCGCCAACCTTTTTTGTTTCCTACAAGGTAATCTCAACAATTATCAGAAAAATATATTATATCCGATCGAAATCCGACCATATGGGTATTCCCGATTAAAGTCTTCATATTGTTGATCTTTAAAATGACCTTGCAAATTAAAATAACCAGAACTTAAATTGATCGACCAACGTTTATAAAGCCTTAAACCCGCTTCCACATTCAATCCATGAAGAACGTAATACGAGTCTGTTCCTGAGATAGTAAAAAAGACACCACCATTATAATCTGCACTTAGCAGTAAACGATTTAATAGCATCAAATCACCTTTAAATCTATAAGAAGCTCCTGATCCATAATTATAATTTCTGCTGGCACCATATAATAAATACGGGTCTGGAACTGCTGCTAGTAATACCGCACCGGCACCTAAACTGAGATTTAACCTATTCCCCTTCCTATATTTAAATTCAGATAGCCAATTATAGTTCAAACTTTGAGCACCATAAAAGAAGGCATCATTGTTATAGAAGTCATAATGTGCATTCAGAGTACCATAATGATCTCCCCTTTTAGATTTAAAAAACTTTGCACCGTATAATAACGCATGAACATTAACCGCATTGATAAAAGAACTATCTCCATTACCCAGTTCTAGATTAACCGAAAACTGATCAAATGGTCTTTTAAAATCATGATCACCATTTAAATATCTAAACCTTAATCTCCCGTAAAATGAATTCTTTCCTTCATTTAAAAAGTCTCCTTCCTTAGCGTCAAACCTTCTAATCCCCATATCAACCTGTGCTGTTATTATAGAAGAATCAACTGCATAATAATCATCTATATTTTTTCCCCATTTTCCATCTAAGAACCGATTAAGCCCGGAGATAGGATTTACAATTGTCGCTACGATTTCATTACCAATCCTATTATGACTATATCTATTCCGTGCTAGAATATTCCGAGAAACACGATGCATCATCTCCCCTAGCAAAATACCACCAAAAGTGGTGTTCACAAGATCATTAATAGACGGATGCTGCGTTTCTCCCGCTGTTTCCCAAATATAACTTCCAGCTACTGTTGCTATGCTGGATTGGTAAAAATTGTAACCATTACTTCGAAATGCATTAAAATAAATCTGTCCATGAAATGGATGGTCAATCTGATTCGTGGTAAATTGATTATCATCCCAATCCCAGGCACTAAATCGCTGATGATCTATAAAATTTTTAAATGTGATATACGAATATGGATCTTTGGTAATAAATCGATTAAAGGAGGCAGGTAAAGCCTGGGCTAAAAACCATTCTGAACCCGCACGCCAGAATTTTTTCTCTCTTGTAGGATTTAGATCCCAAATTAAAGAATCCTGCTTTAATTTAGGTTTTATTTGGAGAATAGACATCGTATCAGTTATGAAAATAACTGTACCGTTTATGGACTTTGGAATAGTATCCGATTGCGCAAACAAAACATTTGCCGAAAAGGAAAACAAAAATATGATTAAGTATAATACTCTCTTAGTAAACTGCAAATTATAATATATTAAAATTGAAGTAAAATTAGTTTTTCTAACCATATTCTTCAAGTTTATTGAAATTCCTACTGATGAATGACAAATCAATAAACCCAAATTAAAGTTGTAAAACAGTTTCCCTTCTAAATGGTTTTATATATATTTAACTGGTAACCAATAGAATTACGATATGAAGAGAATATTTTTAAGCTTAACCATACTGCTGATGAGTTTTGCAGTCATTGCTCAGAACAAGCAGACAATAACAGGTGCCTTTCTCGCTAAGGAAGGTAATATAAATCATTTATGGCTTTTTGTGGATGGTTATAGTTCTTACATCAAATATGAGGACAATAAATATCTATCGACCTGGGGTGGTCCTTTCGACTATTCTGTTGAGGGAGTTAATGTTCAGACTGAATATAATGACGTTGATCCTGATGATGTAGGACAATCTAAAGCTACCGGAGCAATAGTTAATGGCGAAGAAATAGCAATGGGTAACCTGACCTTTAAAAAACAACCAGCCACTAAACAGGATTTAGATGGATTATGGAGAATCACAGGTCGTAAGCAAGAAGATAAAATATCTACAATTCCTCGCGGCGATCGGAAGACAATCAAGATTCTTGTGGATGGATATTTTCAATGGATTGCTATCAATCCCGCTGAAAAGGGTTTTTATGGAACCGGAGGTGGTCAGTATACTTTCAAAGACAATAAATACACTGAGAAAATTATATTCTTCTCAAGAGATAATAGTCGTGTAGGAGCCGAATTAAGTTTTAAGGGCGAAATAAAAGACGGAGATTGGCACCATTCCGGTCTAAGCTCAAAAGGTGATCCCATTTATGAAATTTGGTCTAGAGACAATTAATACTACTGATATATAAGAAGAGCGGGTATAATACTTAACCCGCTCTTCTTATATCATGTAATGACAATGATAATTACCCGAACAAATCAGAACTTAAATATCGATCGCCACGATCACAAACAATAAATACGATTTGTCCCTCCTCAATTTCATTAGCTACCTGCAAGGCTGCGTGAAAAGCCCCTCCTGAACTCATTCCGGCAAAAACACCTTCCCTTTTTGCCAATTCTCTCGATTTATTGATCGCATCTTGCTGATCTATATCAATTACACGATCCACGCGTGAAGGGTCAAATATCTTAGGAAGATATTCTTTAGGCCATCTTCGAATTCCCGGAATGGATGATTCCTCTGTCGGCTGACATCCTACAATTTGAATATTCGGATTTTGATTCTTCAGATACATAGAACATCCCATAATCGTTCCGGTGGTTCCCATTGCACTAACAAAATGAGTTATTTTCCCATCAGTATCTCTAAAGATCTCAGGACCGGTTGTTTTTATATGTGCTTCGTAATTATCAGGATTGGCAAATTGATTAAGAATGTAATATTCTCCTGTAGCTGCTTTTTCTTCAGCATAATCCCTACTCGCTTCCATCGTATCTAGCAAAACTACTTTTGCGCCAAAAGCTTCCATAGTTAGTGTTCTTTCTCTTGTCGATGTTTTTGGCATCACAAGTTCTATTTCTAGACCAAACATACTAGCAATCATTGCCAAAGCAATTCCTGTATTTCCACTGGTAGCTTCAATCAATTTGGTGTCTTTATTAATATCCCCACGATCCATTGCAGAGCGAATCATGTTCAGGGCAGCTCTATCTTTTACCGATCCGCCGGGATTATTGCCTTCAAGTTTAGCATATATTTTAACCTTAGGATTGTCATGAAATCTATTGATTTCTACCATAGGTGTATTTCCAATTAAATCTATAATATTTCCCATTATGCAAGTGGTTTAGAGTCAAAAAATTTAGAATTAGGCTGATGATATACCGTTGTATAAGGCGCAACACTCGTCGTTAGCCACACATTACCCCCAATGACAGAATTATGCCCTATCGTAGTCTCCCCCCCCAATATGGTCGCACCGGCATATATGATAACATGATCTTCTATAGTTGGGTGACGTTGAGTATTGGCCATATTCTTCTCCACACTTAATGCACCTAATGTAACACCTTGATATAATTTCACATGTTTTCCAATTCTACAGGTTTCGCCGATAACAATACCCGTTCCATGATCGATATGTAAATACTCATCTATAAAAGCCCCCGGATGAATATCAATCCCCGTTTTTGAATGGGCATGTTCTGTTAAAATTCTTGGAATTAACGGGATTCCCTGAACCCACAAATCATTTGCTATTCGATAAATACAAATGGCAAAAAAACCCGGATAAGTCCTGATAACTTCATTCATACTTTTTGCTGCAGGATCTCCATCCAAAATAGCCTGAGCATCGGTAAGCATCTTTTGATATATATCAGGAAGATTCAGAAAAAAACGGGCTGATATTTTCTTTATATCACAATTGGAACAGGCTTTGGCTTTAAACAATAATAAATATAAATCGGCTTCCGATTGTTTAAAAGCGCTCTCGATTTCCTCAATCGAATTTACAGGCTTAGAATTTTGTTCCGGAAATAACAGATGTAATAAAGAAACTGCCCAGTGAGCAATTGCTTTATTACTAGGCATGTCAATAACAGCCTGTTGCTTTTGGTATATATGTTGATAAAAATCCTTCATTATTAAAAGGTAAACGTACTTTTTAGATTAATAATTTTATTACAGCACTAATTTTTCAAACAACTCTTGATGAGTTGTCAGGGCATCTATACATAATCCCGGATGTACAGCGGAACACTGTATCAAAGTGCTCCGTTTTGCAGTCAACCAACGGAAACGCTCTGTCTGATCAAGTTGTGCTAAAGCCCCTCCATCCGAAGTCCCCAAACAGACTTTCTTCATCGATTGAAGATGAGCACGTATCTGATCAAAATCAATATCATTTGATAATAACTTGCATCGTTCCTCATCAACCTGAAATAAGATATCTGCATATCGTTGCTTTCTGCAATACAGTAATACCCCAATATTGACGAATTCTTCACGTTCAACCCGAGGAACAAGTCGTACTACAGCATATTCGTATAACGTTCTATCGAGCATGTTGAATTTGATTTACAAAAATTTCTGATTGTGATGCCCTTTGGGCAATAAATTCCACATAGACCTCCCGTACTTGTTCTGCATTTAGTGACCGAACCTCGTCTACTAACCATTCATCAGGAATGGCATCCAAAACAAGCTTAATATTTTCCTTGGTAAATAATCCTTTATATTCAGCGTCAATTCGTTCAATCTCGGTTGCTTTAGAAAGCAAAACATGATCTTTAATTTGAACAAATGGTTTCGTGACGGTGTCCTTCCAATTATCCCAATTATGATGAAAATATAAAGCTGCACCATAATCAATCAACCAAAGCTCTTTATGCCAGATAAGCATATTAGTATTTTTCACTGTCCGGTCCACATTCATTAATAATGCATCTAACCAAACAATTTTCGACGCTTCTTCAGTCGAAATCTTATCCACATTTGCATCAAATGTTATGGCTCCATTCAAAAAACTAACCCCTAAATTCTTACCAACAGAAAACTTTAGCAAATCTTGAATTTCTTCATCGGGTTCAGTTCTTCCAAATCCCTCATTCAAATCCGCATAAACCATTTCAGGGACTTTAAGTCCCAAAAACCTTGCTAACTCACCCCCGATAAATTCAGCAACTAATGCTTTTTTACCTTGTCCTGCCCCCCGAAATTTAATCACATAGCTGAATCCGTCATCAGCATCTACCAAACCAGGCAATGAACCGCCCTCTCTAAATGGCTGGATGTATCGGATAATATTTACTTCTCGTATGTCCGGTCTTTTAATTTTCATCATTTTCTATTGTATAAGACAATAAACTAGTATAAGGATCACCATCCAGATTAAGCAATTCTGCAAAAGCAGCCTCCGTCTTCCATCCTGAAGATTTTAATTCAAGAATTTTACGCTTGAAATCACTCCCATAATGGTTTAAAATCTGATGTTCAACGATCATATGTCTATACCCATTTTGTTCAAAAACAGAACAGGACTCACCATAGATCTCAATTGCCTGATCTGCAATTTTAAAGTTAGCAATTCCAACATCTTTTCCATGTATAGTTTTTAATTTAAACCTATAATCCTTATGATTTCCGAAGCTTTTCTTCAATATTTGTTCAAATTTATTGAGATTATAGACTTCGCATGCGATATCTAAATCGCTCGACGGTGTTGAAATATCAATTGGAATAGTACCAATCAAAATCGGATTGAAAAGAACTAATTTTTCAAAGACTTGATATTCCTTAAGCAAAGAATAAGATCTTCTTTGAATTACTGTTCCTTTTTTTAAATAGGATAGGTTATTGAACATCGAAAATTCCATACCCAAAATTAAGTTTAACGTGCGATAATTATCGATATTAGACAAAATTGTACATCAATGTGACTGACAGGTTAATGATATTCTAGTTATATTTGTGAGAATCATATACTACTGCAATTAAATTTATGGATACAAATACCGAATACAATCGTATTATAAGCATCTGTCAGGAATTATTTATTAAGAAAACTAAAGATTATGGTACAGCATGGCGAATCTTACGCCTTAGCTCTCTAACTGACCAGATCTATATCAAGGCAGCTCGTATCCGTTCTCTGGAAATCAAAAAAGAATCTAAAGTTGGCGAAGGAATAACTGATGAATTCATCGGAATCATTAATTACTGTGTCATTGCATTGATGCAATTAGATTTCGGGGACACAGAAATCGAAAATTTAGACCCGGAATTTGTGGAGAAAAAATATTCCGAAAAAGTAAATGAAACCAGAGATTTAATGTTTGCAAAAAATCATGACTATGGAGAGGCCTGGAGAGATATGAGAGTCTCTTCAATGACTGATCTCATCCTGATGAAACTACATCGTGTAAAACAGATTGAAGACAACGATGGTCAAACTATCGTTTCAGAAGGTTTAAGTGCTAATTATCAAGATATGTTAAACTACTCAGTTTTTGCTCTAATTAAATTAGGCTTAGCAAAATAAATAATATGCCCATGACTTATACACAAAGCTACACCCAAACAAAACAACCCAAACCTAACATATTATTATGGATTGCAAGATTTCTTGTGGGACTGCTCTTTATCTTCTCGGGACTGATCAAGGCAAATGACCCAATGGGTTTTGGGTACAAGCTACAGGAGTATTTTCATGTTCTCAACCTAGGGTTTCTAAATGATTATGCCTCTTGGATTGCTATAATTCTTTGTGCGCTCGAAATTATTCTCGGTGCCTTACTTATTTTAGGTGTTTCAGGAAAAAAAGTCGCTTGGGGATTATTATTACTTATTATCTTTTTTACCTTTTTAACGTTTTATTCCGCATTTTTTGAAGTTGTAAAATCTTGCGGTTGCTTTGGAGATGCTATTCCGTTAACCCCATGGCAGTCTTTCTTTAAAGATTTAGTACTCTTGATTTTGATTGTCTATATCTTTCTTAAACGAAATCAGATAAGACCTTTTATAAGAAGCTTATTTACCCGTAATCTTTTAACGGCATTTATTATCCTAGCTTCTTTTGCTATTGGTATATATACTTATTACTTCTTGCCTGTTATCGATTTTCTTCCTTACAAAGAAGGAAATAATATTCCTGAATTAATGAAAATACCAGAAGGTGCCCAACCTGATAAATATGAGCACATCTATGAATTAAAGAATAAAACAACAGGCGAAACGAGAAAAGTAACCGACAAAGAATACATAGGAGACAAACTCTGGGAAGATGAAAACTTAGAAGTTGTTGGAGATCCACAATCACGATTAGTTACAAAGGGCTATGAAGTAAAAATCCCTGATCTGATTATTTCTGATATGGATGGAACTGATGTTACTCAAGAAATCATCAACAATCCTTACTATAATTTTATCGTGGTCAGCACTGATCTTAAAAAGATGAGCGCTTTTGATTTAGCCGCTTTAGACCGCATTAATACAACCGTCAGAGATTTATCTGTTGACTACAATATCCGGGCTATTTTGGCTACAGCTTCTTCCGCTGAGGAGGTAAATTACCTGAATGATCAGATGGACTTAGTGCTCGAAACTTTTTATGTGGATGCTGTTCCGCTAAAAAGTATGGTTAGGGCTAATCCCGGTGTAATGTTGATGTTGAATGGAACCGTTATCAAAAAATGGTCACCATACAATTTCCCAAGCAAACATGAATTAATAACAAATTATTTAGATAAAATACAATAATGCAAAAACCTGTTTTCTTAATTGGTTTTATGGGCAGTGGGAAGACTACCTGGGGAAAGAAATTGGCAAATGCATTGGAAGTACCTTTTATAGATCTGGATCATGCAATTGTAGATTATATCGGCATGAGCATCCCCGAATATTTCTCTTTATATGGTGAGGAAAGATTTCGAGAAGTTGAAAAAGAAGTTCTGCTTAACCAAAAAGACAAATCCGGAATTATTTCAACCGGAGGTGGTACCCCCTGCTATTTCGAAAATATGGACTGGCTTCTTAATAATGGAACAGTTTTATATTTAAAACATTCCCCTAAATCCTTATGGAGTAGATTAAACCAATCTGACGTAAACAAACGCCCTGCATTGAAAGGAATGACAGGAGACGATCTACTGAAGTTTATAGAGAACAAACTCTCGGAAAGAAGCCCTTTCTATGAAAGAGCACATATTCTAGTTGATCAAATTAATACTTCTGTGGAAGAGCTAGTCTCAATAGTGAAAGAATACAACCAATTACATGAACAAAAATAATTTTTTCAAAAACTGTTTTTGCCTATCACTGATCATTTTATGCTCATCATGTTTTAGGATAAACAATTCGTCTTCTGACCAAACACCAAATATCGACCAGGTATTCAAGCTTAATACTGTCGATGATTTATATCAATTTTTAACATATAACGACAACTCCTTCCCTCTTATCTCTGCCCACAGGGGTGGTCCTAATGTAGGTTTTCCAGAAAATGCTATTCCTACCTTTGCAGAAGTAGCAAGTAAGATGCCGGCTATTATTGAATGCGACATCGCAATGACTAAAGATTCTATCCTTGTTTTAATGCATGATGAAACACTAGATCGCACGACCACCGGGAAAGGAAAATTGTCTCATAAGACTTATCAGGAGCTGCAAGAGCTCTATCTTAAAGATATCAACGGAGAAATCACCAAATATAAAATACCTACCCTAGAAGAAGCTTTAAAATGGGGAATTGGCAGAGTAATCTATACCTTGGATGTAAAGAAATCAGTTCCTTATGAAAAAGTTATCGAACTTATTCGTTCTACAAAGGCTGAATCTAATAGTATAATAATAACTTATTCAGCAAATCAAGCTCAGGTTGTAAATAGATTGGCGCCGGATATCATGATTTCCGCAACTATTAAAAAAGCCGATGATCTGACCCGCTTAAGTGAAATGGGGATTCCGGACACACGTCTAATAGCATTTGTAGGCACTTCCGAACCTGATTCTTCATTGTATACTATCTTAAGACAACATGGGATCAAATCCATCCTAGGTACAATAGGTAACTTGGACCGTTCCGCAGATAAAGCCGGTTATCAACTTTATGCTGATTTTATAGTTCGGGGAGCGGATGTACTTTCCACTGACAGACCTTTTGAAGCCTGGAAAGCATTGGAGTTTTATATCAAAAAAAGAAAAATATCTTCTCCGTTTATTTATTAATAATCGTATAGTTAATAAATAGCCCTGTTTTATTCCATTAGAACAGGGCTATTTTCTGTAGAAGGCACGCTACAACTTCTGTTTTTTTATTGGTACGAAAACAATTTAAATAATCCCTTGTTGTTATTAAAAGTAAAAACAAGCATATAAAAGTAAATTAAGTGTATTATGAAAAACTTACTACTAACATTAGCCTTAACAATAGGCTGTTTAACTTATGGTTCAGCACAGGTAAATACAGTACCTCAGTATTCTGCTGATGTCGGTATGGCACCAATAAAACAAGGAAACTGGATGGTAGGTGGATCGATTGGAAGCTTAGGGTATAGCTTTGAGGGTGAATCTTTCAATATTGCCATCAACCCACGTGCTGGTTATTTCATTTCTGATGGCGTTGCTATTGGTGCTCAAGCTAATTTAGGTTTTGCTACCGAATCAGGTAGTGATAATGAATGGAGATATGGTATTGCGCCATTTGTTCGCTATTATTTCCCTGGAGGTGCTAGCGCTACAGGACGTTTCTTTGGTCAAGGAGACATCGGTATTGGCGGAAGTTCTGTGGGTGATGCTGTTTCATTAAACCTAGGTTTAAATGCAGGTTATGCACATTTTATCTCTCAAACTGTTGCTTTGGAAGTGACAGCCGGATATAATTATTCAAAAGCAAATATCAGCACTTCATCGGATAAACAATCAGGTTTAGGGGTAGCGCTGGGATTCCAGATTTATCTTCCGGGAAAGAATAGATAAAAAATCTTATTAAAATCAAAGAATTGACGTTCCGTTAAATTAATCCATTTACACTGTTACGTTAATGATAAAAGGTTGCATTACAATAACTGATGCAACCTTTTCGTTTTAAGATAAAAAGCTTAGAATTACTTCTAAGCTTTTTGCAATAAATAAAACAATAGTCAATTAATTATTTTTTCATACTTCCGGTTTCATTGAAACGGATGTGCCAAGTGAAAGCCTCTTCAAGTAAATGAGGTGTATGACCTCCGCGTTCGCAAGCCCGATCAAAATACGATTGTAGTTCTTCTTTATAATCCGGATGCACACAATTATCAATGATCTGCTGTGCCCTTTCTCTTGGCGCCAAACCTCTTAAATCAGCAAGGCCAATATCGGTAACCAATATATCAACATCGTGCTCTGTGTGGTCTGTATGAGACACCATTGGAAGGATATGTGAAATCTTGTTATCTTTTGAGGCTGCTTGGGTAACGAATATGCTTAAATATGCATTTCTGGCAAAATCCCCTGAACCACCAATACCATTCATAATCTTAGTTCCACCAATATGGGTAGAATTCACATTTCCATAAATATCAAACTCAATAGCCGTATTAATGGCAATTATTCCTAATCTGCGGATTAGCCCGGGAGTATTAGAAATATTCTGCGGGCGTAAAACAAACTTATCCCGGTATTTTTGAAGATTATCAAAAACTCTCGAATAACATTCTCCCGAAACGGTAATAGAAGATGCTGAAGCAAAACTTAATTTCCCCGAATCCATTAAATCAAAAGCTGAATCTTGCAATACTTCGGAAAACATTGTCAAATCATAGAAATTACTATGTAAGAAACCTGTTAATACCGCATTTGCCACTTTCCCTATTCCTGCTTGAATAGGTAACAAACGATCTGTTAAATGACCTAATTCAACTTCTTTTTCAAAGAATTCAAGAATGTGTTTGGCAATATTTGAGGTTTTCTCATCCGGTGGAGCGATATCGGCCGGACTATCCATTTCATTGGTAAACACAATAGCCGCCACTTTATCAGGGTTTAAAGGAATTGTCTTTCTACCGATTTTATTCCATGGTGCAACAATTGGGATTACGTTACGGTGAGGATAATCCTCAGCCTGATAAATATCATGTATACCATACACATTTTCGTGTACAGATGTATTGATCTCTAAAATTACTTTTTTAGCTAATGCTGCAAACGTTACTGAGTTTCCCACAGAAGTGGTAGGCACTATACTTCCGTCTCTATCAATATATGCTACTTCTAAAATGGCAATATCAACATCCGGAAGATTTTTATTGTGTAGAAGTTCCGCACTCTCACTCAAGTGCTGATCGATAAACAATACCTCACCGCAGTTGATTTTCTTCCTTAATATGGGATCCACCTGAAAAGGCATACGCTTTTTTAGGGCGCCTGCTTCCGCTAGCTTACCATCTGTACCATGACCTAAGGAAGCTCCGGTCATCAATGTAATTTTTATATTTTCAGTCTTTGCACGTTCAGCTAGGGCAGGTAAGATAACTTTACTATCTCCAGCTTTTGTAAATCCGCTGGAACCTACTACCATTCCGTCTTCAATTAATTTAACGGCCTCCTCGGCAGTTGTGACTTTTTCTTTCAGTCTTTCTAGACGTATTCTGTCCATCATATCAATGCGTTAGTATTAACTTGTATAGAGAAAGGCAATATTAATCAATATTTTATTTAAAATTTTATTCATTGTCGCCAGTTACTTTTTTCAAATTCTCAAAGTGACTGATTACTCACAGATAGACTCCCTATTATTTTTTACTCTTGAAGAGAGATTAGGAAAGATGTCCATTTGCAAATTCACCTAAGAAATAAAAAAAATAGTAAAACAGAAAATTATTTTTTAGGTAAAAAATCAAACAAAAGTATCTATCTACTGAAATAATCTCCCTAAACAATGTGCTCTTTTGCTTTTATCAAATAAAAACAGGAAATTTATCCCTTACTAAGGCCTTATTTGCATGCAAAAGGAATATATTGATAAATACTATATGACAGAAGTAGATACCTATGAAAATAGTATCTATTGTCATCATGCCGTTATGGGAGATTCTGTAAATGAGCATACGCATAAAAAAGGTCAATTCCTGTATACTGAAGGAGGTGTGGTGTTTTTAAAGACAGATGAGAAATCTTATTTTCTCCCTGCAAGGCATTATATCTGGATTCCCTCCAACGTAAAACACAGTATACATCCCAGCAGTCCGGAAGTAATCATGCGAAATCTTTACTTTCCAAAATACGATACGGATACTGAGTTTTTTGATAAAGTAAATATTTATCCTGTTAACGATCTTTTGATTGAACTGATCATGTTTACCAATAGATGGAACGGGAATATTTTTCCTGAAGAAGAACCTCGGTATTCTGTGGCTAAAGCATTTAAATTAATTTTACCTGAACTTTCTCAAACAGAGTTACCTTTAGCTCTCCCCTATCCAAAACATGAGAAATTAAAACATATTATCACTTATTTAGAACAAAATATAGCTGAAAACATTAGCTTTAAGAGCTTGGCAGAGCATTTCGATATCTCTGAAAGGACTTTGGCGCGTCTGTTCCAAAAGGAATTGGCAATGTCCTATATTCAATATTTCACTATCCTCAGGATGTTAACCTCGTTAAAACTTCTTTTAGATGAAAAATTAAGTGTTAATGAGGTCGCCCTACGTGTAGGATACAATAGCTTGCCGACCTTTAGTAATACCTTTAATAAGGTAATTGGTGTTCGGCCAAGCGAATATGTTAAGAATCGTAATTTACTATTATAACCCTTATTTCATGAATTTCAAGACCATTATTGCAAGTTTGTTGCTAGGAACTTTATTTGCTTGTTCTGCAACCTCCCAAGTCAACCAAAAAACGAACATTAAAACCCCTAAACCTATTCAATTATTTAATGGCAAGGATATCAAAAACTGGACTCCTAAGATTAGATTACATGAGGTAGGTGAAAACTATGCTAACACTTTTAGAGTCGAAGATGGCTTATTAAAAGTTCGTTATGACGGATATGACGATTTCAATCAACAATACGGACACCTTGCCTTTAATAAACCTTTTGGCTATTATGTATTAAGAGTAGAATATAGGTTTGTGGAAGAACAGACCAAAGGAGGTGAAGATTGGGCTTGGCGTAATAGTGGAGCGATGCTACACGGACAAGACCCGAAAACGATGTTAAAGGATCAGGACTTCCCGATCTCTATCGAAGGTCAGTTATTAGGTGGGAATGGAAAAGACGAACGTACAACTTCTAACTTATGTACTCCAGGAACGAATGTAGTCATTGATAATAAATTATTTACTCCTCATTGTTTAAGCTCTAAATCCAAAACTTATCACGGAGATCAGTGGGTAACGGCAGAATTTGTTGTACTTGGCGACTCCATCATTCAACATGTATTGGATGGTGAAGTAGTTTTAGAATATAATAAACCTCAGATTGGAGGAGGAAACGTAGATCCTGTTGACCCTAAAGTAAAGGAAGATGGTAAGCTATTAAACAGTGGATATATCTACTTACAAAGCGAAAGTCATCCTATTGATTTTCGTAAGGTAGAACTTTATGACCTGGATTCTTATAAAGGAAATAAGGAAAAACTAGATCAGGTTGTTAAAACAATCTTAGAAAATTAAAATAAAACATAACAAATACTGTAAAATAAAAACAGGATTTTAAGATAAAGAGTCCTCGTCAAGTTTTTGACGAGGACTCTTTTTTATGGAAATCTTTTTTAACCTATTCATATTTTTCTATTAAAAATGTTCCTAATGAGGAATTTGCTCAACCGAATTCGACCCCAATTTTAAAGGGTTTTATTTGGGCAAGTAACGGGTGAGATATGGGTGAGATATGGATAATCTACAAATCAGAAACGGGGGAGTTCC
>JBEBRZ010000014.1:0-47447 GCA_040394615.1 Sphingobacterium mizutaii | reverse complement strand
CGCTATCCTGTCAATTCCGGTCGACCCCGTTATGTATGGGCAACAAATGTAATCAAATTCTGTGATATGAAAAACCTCAAAATTTTAAATGGCTATAATTATATAAACAAATTGTCCTATATTACTGTTATAAAAGAGGATAGGTCAAAATATTAACCTAATCTTCATTATAATTTTGAAAGAATTTAATTTTATACCTTAATTTAAGATATGGTTAAGATTGTAAAAACTAAATTAATAACTATTACTACACTACAAAAAATATAAAAATGGCTGAAGAAAAAAATGATAAAACCACAACCCCTGTAGCTGCACAAGAAACTAGTAAACCAGCTTCGGCTAGTTCGGCAGCTAAACCTGCTGCAAAAAAAACAACAGCAAGAACAGCGGCCACAAGAACTACCACTGCTGTAGCAAAAGAAAAACCGACTACTAATAACCCAAATAATCCCGGACAGGCTTCAAATACACCAGCTCGGAAAACAGTGGCTGCTAAAACAGCAAGTCGTCCTTTAGATGCGGATTCTGCGGCTAAAGCAACGAGCTCCACTGCTAAGACAACGCCGGTTAAAAAGACGACAACAGCTAGCAAAACAACTAAAACCGTAAATAAACCGAGTACTGCTACTAAAGTGGCTTCTGCGACTAAACCGGCAACTCCAGCGAAGTCTACAGCTGCCGTTAAACCTGCTGCTCCAAAACCAGCAACCGCTAAAGTAACTACTCCTGTAGCAAAAACTTCTTCCACAACTAAACCAGCTGTAGCTAAGTCAAAAAGTACAAGTGCTACTGTTGCTAATAAACCAGTGGAAAAAGCTGCTGCAACTAAAGTAGCTACTACCACTCCGACGAAAGGTGAAGAGTCAAAACTTGAGAAAGAAGCTTCTTATAAAGAAGTTTTCCCTAAAAAAACTGAGAAAGAAGATTTAAAAGAAAAAACAAAATCAAAAAAATCAGGGAAAAAGAATAGTAAGGCTAAATTGGAAATTTCTTTAAAAAGCGATAGTAAAGGTAAAGCAGATAAAAAAGTAAAATCTAAGCAATCAGACAAAAAGGATAGCATTGATAAGTTGAAAAAATCTCCTAAAAAAGATAATAGGGAGAAAGTAGATGAAAAAGTAAAAGCGAAGAAGGAATTAGAAAAAGGTAAAAAGCCTACTAAGAACAAAGCTAAAAAAGTAGATAGCAAAGTCAAAGGTGCTAAACCTTCAAAAAAAGCTAAAAAAAATGAAGGTAAAACTTTAAAGAAAATTAAGGAAGCTTTTTCTGAGATCTATCATAAAATCTTAGGAGAAGACAACAGTAAAAAGAAGAAAAAGAAATAGAGAAATAGAAAACAAAAGGGATATCAATTGATATCCCTTTTGTTTTCTATTTCTTCCGAATGCTAACAGCATTTTTATGTGCTTGTAAGCCCTCTAATTCAGCTAGTATTTCGACCGTTGAACCAATATGGTTCAATCCTTCTTCCGAAATATGCTGAAAGGTAATTTTCTTTACAAATGAATCCACAGAAACACCTGAATATGATCTTGCATAACCTGAGGTCGGTAGCGTATGATTTGTACCTGATGCATAATCCCCCGCACTTTCCGGAGTAAGGTGACCTAGGAATACAGAACCAGCATTGAGAACTTTATTAATCAATGGTTTCCATTGGTCTGATTCGATTATAAGATGTTCCGGAGCATATAGATTAGAGAAATTCATAGCCTCTTGAAGGTTGTCTGCAAGAATTATATATGAATTTTGCATTGCTTTTTCTGCTAATTCTTTCCTGGGAAGTATGGCCAGCTGTGTAGCAAGCTCTTTTTCAACAGCAGTTCCAATTGAACTACTGGTCGTTACTAAAATAGCTTGACTATCGATTCCATGTTCAGCTTGTGCCAATAGATCTGCTGCAACAAATTCAGGGCGACAGGTTTCATCAGCGATGACTAAAACTTCAGAAGGTCCTGCAGGCATATCTATACTTACGTCTGTCATCCCTTGAATTAAACTTTTAGCTTTAGTTACGAACTGATTACCCGGACCAAATATCTTGTTGACTTGTGGAATCGTATCTGTACCATATGCCATAGCCGCAATAGCCTGTGCACCGCCTACTAAATAAATCTTGTCGATTTTTAATAACTTTAAACAATACGCAACAAATCCATTGATCTTACCATTGTTTTGTGGTGGAGAGCAAACTACGATCTCTCTACAGCCCGCAATTCTAGCAGGAATTCCTAGCATTAATAAGGTGCTTGGTAGTACCGCGGAACCACCTGGAATATATAAGCCTACCTTTTCAATAGGTCGAACCTCACGCCAGCATTGCACTCCTGGCATTGTTTCAACCGTACGCTCACGCTTTAACTGGCTTTGATGAAATTTATAAATATTTTGAAAAGCAATCTCCAAAGCGCGCATCTGATCTCTGGAAATAGTAGCTGACAATGCATCAATATCTCCTTGATCTAAATAAAGCTGTTGAAGGTCAACTTTGTCAAATTGCTTTGCATATGACTTTAAAGCCGCATCACCTTTGCTTTTAACCTCATTAATGATGGAAAGAACCGTGTCTTGAATAGCATGATTCGGATCAGTATTTCGGTTTACCAGCTCCTGAAGCTGTTGTTTTGTTAAATCTTTATATTGATAAGTCTTGAGCATGTTACATGATAATTTTCTCTATAGGCATCACAACGATTCCCTGCGCACCGGCCGCCTTTAATTTGTTAATTTTGTCCCAAAAATCGTCTTCCGATATAACTGTGTGTACTGCTACCCATCCCTCTTCAGCTAACGGAACTACTGTAGGACTTTTTACCCCATGCAATAAATCGGTTATTTGTGTTAAATTCTTCTTTTCAACATTAAGAACCACGTATTTAGTTTCCTTCGCTCTTAATACCGATTGGATTCTTTGCATTAATTCACAAATAATCGGATTTTCTTCCAACCCTTCTCTGCCAATCAAGATTGCTTCAGAATTTCTAACATCCACAAATGGCTTTAAACCGTTGTTTTTTAAAGTTCCACCGGTAGATACAATATCACAAATAGCATCACTTAAGCCTAGACCAGGAGCAATCTCTACTGAACCGGAAATGGTTTGGATCTCAGCGTTGATTTTATATTCGTCTAAAAATTGTTGGAGTATATTTGGATAGGAGGTAGCGATTGATTTGCCATTAAGATCTTCTAGGCGGTCGATTGTTGAATCTTTAGGAACAGCTAGCTTGAGCGTACATTTCCCAAATCCCAATCGTTGTAAGTATTGTACTTTCGAGAGGGTCTCGTCAATTACATTCTCACCGACGATGCCTAAGTCTGCTATTCCTTCCTCGACATATCCCGGGATATCATCATCGCGAAGGAAAAGTATCTCTAAATTGAAATTAGAAACCGTAGTAATTAAGGAGCTTTTATAGTTTTCGAAGTCTAGACCGCAATTTTTAAGTAGTTGTACTGATTTTTCGTTTAATCTACCCGATTTCTGGATAGCTATCTTCAAATTTTTCAAAATGTTAGTTTATGTTGTTGAGTGTAAAAAATTATTAATAATAAAGAATCTGGGGTTAACTTGGTTCACGTAAAACCAATACTAATATCTATCGCCACAATGGCGATGATGCATAAAGTATTGATGTGTACAAGCGTTCTTCATTTTAATAATGGAACAAAAGTAATTGATATGAAGTAGGATTGCAAGAAATTTAATAAAAAAACAAAAAAAGCGAACCCTAAGGCTCGCTTTCATAGTTTGTGTTTAAATTCTATAACCCTACATCTTCTCATTTCTTCATTTAAAGCACAAATACATAGTTATCTTTTTTTATTCATCCCTATAAGAAACCTGTGGTTAAAAATCAAATTTCACCCTTGCTCTAATTCCCCATTCAGGAGCCTCAGGATGGTCTAAATAATTCAGTCTTTTTACCAAATCAACTCTCAATACCTTAAAGATATTGGCTACGCCTGCGCTTGCCTCCATGTAAGGTTTATCACCAAAAGTAAATGACATTTGATCTCCGTCTCCATTTGTCTGCCAGTCATAAACCTGATTATTTAAACTGGGGTTGTTAGCATCCCTTAAACCACCATAAACACCTTTAAAACTAAATACTTCTCTCAATTTCAATTTGTTCAATAATGGGATTTTATTGAAAAGGAAGCCATTCATATAGTACTGCACATTCCATGAAACATGATGATCCGAAATAAACTCCATAAAATTCATCAAGTTGTACGATTGTAATTGATATGCATAAGTTTGATTGGCACGATGTATATTTAATACCGGAAAAGGAAGGTTATTACCGGCTATATAGGTGCCATCCACATTCACATCAGCATATCCTAATTGTGATAAATAAAGCCTTTTGAAGATTCCAGCAGAGAAATTATGATAACTATATTCTCCTCCAAACAATCCTTTGACACCAGCGGTATAGTTAAAGGTCATGATGGGATACTGATTGAAGATTGGAGTTCTATACAATTTACCCTGATAAAACTCTTCATGCGGGGCATATCGGATTCCTACATTAAATTCAGTACTCTGTAAATTGTTAATGAACTTATGCGAACCATCAGCTTGAGGTAAGGTATAAGATAGTACTCCGGCAGGAGTTTGTTTCCAGGTTCCCAAACCTGCATTCATAGATAGGTTGTTGTTAAATTCAACTTTATAATCCAAACGGTATACTTCATTGTACAAATAACTTCTGTTTTCCCCTCGTTTAAACGAAAGTAATACATTATCCTCTTGAACGAATTCTAAATTTTGTCCGGGAATCTTGGTGTCATAAGAAGCAGAAACACGTAAATAATGCTGTGGAAATTTATAAATTGATTTATTGTTCAATGAATAAGTTCCTGCAAGGAAATATTTCCATTTCTGATCTTCAAAGCCATAAGCACCATAACCTTCAGCATAGAATCTCTTACTCAATTGCTCAGTGGTTCTACCGCCTACACGTAAGCGAAATCCTTCTACAGGGTTATAAGAATAGAAGGTGTTTACCGGTCCGATTTCAACTGGTCCGGCTTGTTTATAACCTGATAAAACTAAAGCTGAAATATCCATAAATGTACGGAAAGAAGGCATGCTCTGTAAGCTGTCTATATTTGTATAGATCAACCTTTCGGAATTGTTCAATGGCTCCGGTCTTAACGTCGCCCAATAACTTTCTGCGGCTTTTTCCTCATCTTTTTCATGTTTCTCTTCTGTAGGTAGCACAACATATTGATCGGGTACAGCATATATGCTATCCGGCCTAACTTGTCCGTTTTGATAATCATTGATGAGAACAACACGTTTACCCTTGATTCCTTTGCCTTTACCGGTAATTGCAAAATCAATTCCAAGACTGGATTTATTTAAATAATACTTGTTATCATTGGTCTTGTTAAATCCTAATTCAATATTTAAATCCCTTACAAAATTTAAATTTATGTCATTACTAACCGTCATTTCTGCAGACTTAACTGCATAATTTCCATCCAAGGTGATATATAATTTCCCCTTGAATAATAAATCATTCTTATTTCTTGGAAAGAAACTCAACTCCACCAATGATTCGTTCTCATTCTTTACGGTATCTGTAATATAAAATCGGTAAAAAGTAGGAGCAGAGTTAGCAATAGGACTTAAAAATTGATTTGTTAGAATGGTGATATTGTTATCGTAAATTTCCACCTCATCATATAAACGATTAAAGTACTTACTCAACCCATCATTATCTACAAACTTCGGATCGAACTCCGCCTTTCGTTCTGCTAAAATGTATTGTTTTTTAGCATTAGGATCTTTTCTATAATAGACTTTTGAAAACTTTTCTTCCATATAAGCCGGTAAAAGATAATTTTTGGCTGTATCATCTTTTTGAAAAAGGAACTGATAATTCTTAAAAACCTTCCTGTTTTTAAATTTCTCATCCAGATTACTAAGCCCTAAGCTAATCTTTTCATACTGATCAAATTCAGCAAATGCTTGTCCTGTCAAACGGTTTTGATCTCTATGCTGAACAACTTTCCGAATTAATTCAACTGCAGGATTATTTTTATTGGAATATTTCCCTCGCTTCGGAGCTTTGATGACTATTTCTTCAATTGAATTTGAAGGAAATAACATCACTCGAATGATTTGTTCTGCTTCTTCAGAAACGGGATATTCCTCAGTTTGAAAGCCAACAGAACTAATTCTGATCTTTTTGTATTCGGATGGAATAGTCAGTGTGTATTCTCCTTTATCATTAGAACTGGTTCCAATTTCTTTATCTGCCCCGATTACCTTGATCGAAGCATATGGAATAGCCTCATAATTATCTGCATTCAAAACCTTCCCCTTAATAGTCGTGTGTTGAGCAAATAATAACTGGAATGAGAAGAGCATTCCTAAAAGCATTGTCAAATGTAAATATCTTAATTTCATATAGTGACTTATTGACTTTTTTATTATTTAGTTCAAAAAGTATTGCAAATAAAAATATTATTGCTGATTATATAAAACTGTTTGTTGACGTTTTGACTTTTTAATGATAATTGGTCAATAAAAATCTTTACTTGTGACATTAGGTTTACGAAACTGATGTTTCAAAAGAGATTGCGGGGAAAATGAAGGAGATTCTTTTTGATTGGGCATCTTTAGATCATCAATTATTTATCCGTAAATATTCTTCCCAAAAGAACAAATCTAACGCGTCTCAAATTCGTTATTTACCCGTATCTCACCCGTATCTCACCCAATTAAAAGCGAGTAATTATCGAGTAAATTATGAGTGAAATTTATAGTAAAAATGAACAAATGCAGCGTCAGTTACTTTAATAGTAATCAACGCTGCATTTAAAATAAATATTGATGATTTTTACTTAATGATTCCTTTGGTTTATCCTTCCTTCTGCTTTTTCACTTTTTTCTTTCCGAATTCAGCTACTTCAATTATTCTAGGTATACTACTTTTCGGTGCCATATGGCGTAATTTCTTGATTTTCCTTCTACGTTTATAGTTTTTAATTAATGAACTATCCCGATATAAGTTCCAATTCATTAATAAGACACTAAACAAAACCACTGCTAAACCAATAATTTGCATACGAGTCACGACATGGTTGGTAAAAAAGTGAACGAGGATTAAGGCAACAATGGGGTTTACATAGGCATAAGTACTTACTTCAGTTGCAGGTCGAACTTGTAATAAGAAAATATAGCAGCTAAACGCCAATATAGATCCCATAAGTGCCAGATAAATCATAGCTCCCCAATATTCTATTGACACCGAGTGGAAATCGAATCTCATATACTCACCATTTAATAGCGCAACAGTGGTAAAAGCAATACCGGCAACAACCATTTGCCAGGCTGTTTTTACGATTACATTCAAATCTTCATCTGCTTCTTTAGGTTCATTGGAGTTGCCAGATCTATGTTCATCAGTTTTCCTGCTGTATTTAGAAATTAATGAACCAACAGTCCATCCAATAGTCCCTAAGGTCATAACGAACATAGCAATTAGTCTTTGATCACTCCCGGCATCTTCTGAAGAAGCACCAAAGATTTGTTCAGCGAATAACATAATCACGCCTATAAAGCCTAAAATTAACCCTAGAAGGGTGGGTATGCTTGAAAAATTTTCCTTCCATTTAGGTTTATCAAGGACAATAAACCAGATTGCTGTCGCTGCAGAAAGAATGGATACAATAGCACTTGATATAAATTGTTCAGACCAAATGATGGCGGCCATATCTATAAATAGCAGCAAAAAACCAACGAAAGCAGCATCTTTAACGGGTTTTTTAAGATAAATTTTATAACCCTTTACCCAACAATAGAACATTAGTAAGCTTCCTGCTATGACGAAGCGGATAGAACCTAAAACAAAGGGAGAAAAGGCATGCAAAGCTTTCTCTATAAAGAAAAAGGTAGATCCCCATACAATATATACAACCAAATAAGCGAATATGATAACGCTTGCGGCTGGACTTGATGATTTAACCATATACTAATTAATCCTTTGTCGGAATGACTAACTTATTATCTTCTTTAACAGTCTCTAATACAATCGTGGTTCTTGTTGATATAATACCTTCAATCTTACTTAAAGTGTTCCTCATAAGATCCACTAAACCAGCAGAATCATTGGTTCTAACTTTAATTAAATAGCCGTCTTCGCCAGCGATATCGTGTACTTCTAAAACTTCAGGAATTTCAGCTAATAGTATTCCTACCTTCTGAACCCCGATAATATCTTGTGTTTTGATAAAGATGAAGGACAACATTTTTTGATCAAGTGCTGCCGGGTTTATTCTTGCATTATACTGAAGAATGACTTCTTTTTGTTCTAGTTTTTTTACTCGTTCCAAAATTGCGGAAGGAGCCATGCCTAATTCTCGCGCAATATCCGCATTATTGGTGCGGGCATTGTCTTGCATGATTCTAATGATTTGTAGATCAATATGATCTAAAGAAATTTCAAGTTTTGCCATATTGCCGCAAATATCGTTAATTCCGAATTAAATTCAAAGAAATGTATTCGATTTAGAATATTGTTCAGTAAATTATTGCTTTGAAAGGAGAATTGTTGGAGAAGTTGAGTGTGATTTATTGAGTCTTTACGAAGATACGCATAAAGTAATAATTATGGAAATAATAGTATTAGCATGAGCTTTTGTGTCTAACAATGTTTAATTTTGTTTAACAATCTATCTAGACGTGTCAATACATTTAAAATTAACAACATTAGCTGATTCTCTGTCCGGAGATTTATTTTACGACGAAAATCAAGTGTCTCATCAGACAATGCGCCTGGCTTATTCTACAGATGCATCAGTGTATCAGGAGCTACCTTTAGCGGTTTGCATTCCACAGGACAAACAAGATTTAAAGGTTTTAATTCAATTTGCGAAACAAAATAACGTAACCCTTATTCCGAGAACAGCAGGTACTTCTTTGGCAGGGCAGGTGGTGGGATCTGGGATTATAGTGGATGTGTCTAGGTTTTTCAATAAAATATTAGAAGTTAATAAAGAAGAAAAATGGGCGAGAGTTCAACCAGGTGTAATCCGTGATGATTTGAATGCTTATCTAAAATCATATGACTTAATGTTTGGCCCTGAAACTTCTACTGCAAGTAGAGCCATGATCGGTGGAATGATAGGTAATAATTCTTCAGGGTTGCATTCAATCGTTTGGGGAGATACTCGTCATAACCTATTGGAAGCTAATGTGATATTGGATGATGAGTCCGAAGTTATCTTTAAAGATTTAGATGAAGTAACGTATTTTCAAAAATTATCTTCAAAAACTCGAGAAGGGGATATATATAGGGATCTAAATGAGCTTCTTAGTAGCAAAGAGAATCAGGAATCAATTCATGCGGGTTATCCGAAGTCCGATATCACAAGAAGAAATACAGGGTATGCTTTAGACATCTTGTCGGATACTAGTAAACCTTTTAATTTATGTAGGTTACTGGCAGGTTCTGAGGGAACAATTGGGATTATTACGGAAGCAAAAATTCAATTAATGTCACTGCCGGCGCCTGAAATAGGCTTGCTTTGTGTTCATTTTCATGATATGGTGGAATGTATGCGTGGGAATATTGTGGCGTTGAAAAATAAACCGGAAGCTTCTGAATTAGTGGATAAATATATTTTAGATTTTACGGTTGGTCATCCTACTTATCAGTATAATCGATTTTTTATTGAAGGGGATCCTCAAGCACTATTAATTGTTGAATTTCGAGGTGAAAGTCAAGAAGAAATTGAAGCTAAAGCCAAGCAATTAATCGCTGAATTAAAAGCGGAGAATTTGGGCTATGCCTATCCATGGATAACAGGTGTTGAACAAACGAATTTAGTATGGGATGTGCGTAAAGCGGGTTTAGGTTTAATTAGAAACTTACCAGGAGATTCACAACCTGTTAATTTAATTGAAGATTGTGCGGTCTCTCCTGAGGATTTACCTGCATACGTAAGCGATATACAAGAGCTATTAAAAACTGAAAATGTCCATGCATCCTATTATGCCCATGCCGGGGCTGGTGAATTACATATTGAACCATTTATTAATCTTAAAACGGCTGAAGGAAAACGTCAGTTCAGGTCTATTTTGGAAAAGACGACAGATTTGGTGTTAAAATATAATGGATCGCTAAGTGGTGAACATGGTGATGGAAGACTAAGGGGGGAGTTTATAGGGAAGGTACTAGGGGAGAAAGTATATCAACTATTACTACAAGTGAAACATATCTTTGATCCGCATCATATTTTCAATGCCCGCAAAATTGTTAATACTCCAGCAATGGATACCCATTTGCGTTATGATCATGTTACTGATAATAAGCAGATTAAAACTTATTTTGATTTTACGAAGAATGAAAGTATTCTCCGTTTATCTGAAAAATGTTCCGGTTCAGGCGATTGTAGAAAGACCGAGATAACAGGAGGGACGATGTGTCCTTCATTTATGGCTACAAGAGACGAAAAAGATACCACTCGTGCCAGAGCAAATATGTTGAGACAATTTCTGACAAACTCCACTAAGACTAATCGTTTTGACCATGAGGAAATTAAAGAGGTCATGGATTTATGTTTAAGTTGTAAAGGTTGTAAAACAGAATGTCCATCTAGTGTAGATATTGCTAAAATGAAGGCCGAATTCTTACAGCACTACTACGATGCTAATGGAAGCTCTTTCCGCTCTAAGCTAATCGCAAATTTTACAGAATCTCAAAAGTTGGGAGCCATGATTGCTCCCGTATATAATTTCTTTGCCAGCAACAGTATTACATCGAGTGTAATCAAAAAAGTTGTGGGTTTTGCCCCCGATAGATCGCTGCCAAAAGTCCATGGAACTACTTTTAGTAAATGGGTCAGTAAACAACAAATGACGACTGGAATACGTAAAGTCTACTTGTTTAGTGATGAGTTTACTAATTATAATGACACGGAGGTTGGAATTGCAGCTTATAAGTTATTAACAGCTCTGGGATATGAAGTTAAGGTTCCTAATTTAAAGGAAAGTGGCAGGACATATTTATCAAAAGGATTTGTTAAAAAGGCAAAGGAACTGGCTAATTTAAATGTAGATTTAATTGCTGATGAAATTACCTCAGATACGCCTTTATTAGGGATTGAACCATCCGCTATTATTACTTTTAGGGACGAATATCCGGATTTGGTTGATCCTGCAAAACAAGAAAAGGCAAAGAAGTTAGGAGAGCATGCCTTAATGATTGACGAATTTTTGGTTCGTGAAATTAAAGCCGGAAGAATTCATCAGGATCAATTTACATCTAAGTCACAGAAAATTAAACTACACGGTCACTGTTACCAAAAGGCATTTAAATTAGTTGATTATACTAAAACTTTACTTTCATTCCCATTAAATTATGAAGTGGAAGTTATCCCTTCAGGCTGCTGCGGTATGGCGGGATCTTTCGGTTATGAGAAAGAGCATTATGAAGTTTCTCAGAAAGTAGCCGAATTGGTTTTATATCCCACATTGAGAAAAACAGGCGATGAATATTTAATAGCTGCGGCCGGTACCTCTTGCAGACATCAAATTAAAGATGGCTTGCAAAGGAAATCCTTTCATCCTATTGAAATTATTTATGATGCTTTAATAAAGAAATAAGAAACAAATATTGTATCTTTTTGTTTTACAATAAAAAATGAAATTTATGAAAAGGATATCATTAGCTGCAACCATATTGTCATGTATATTTTTGATGACATCTTGTGGGAATTCAGAGAAATCCAAAAGTGCTGGCTCTGAATTGAAGTTGAAATCTCTGAACAACAATCCGGACCATGATAGAATACACTTGTACTTCGATTTAATTAAATCTGGAGAAACGGATTCTTCTGTTATATTTGATGCTAAGTCATTATATGATAATGATACTGTAGGCTTCAAATTAGAGGTATTGACACATATTGATGCCGGAATTACTGCTGATGGGCAGCCAGACGAAGATCTAGGATTTAAAGAGGGATCCATCAAAATTATTCCTGATGGAGCTCAATCGGATAATTTAGTAAAAAGTTTGGGAACGTTATATAATTTACCAACAGAAGGGAAAATGGACGGTACACTTGTCCCATTAGTTTTTTCTTCGAATAATAAAAATGTAGATGTAAGAACCAATGGGACTTACGGTTTTAAATTATTCTTCCATAATCCCACAGGAAAAGAAGCTGAAATGTTTGCTACAATCGATACTTATCTTCGTTCTTTCGATTTAAGTGAAAAAGATTCTACTCAGCGGGAGGCAATTATTTCTGCCTTTCAGGGTAAATAAAACTTAATTTAGTGTATTTTAGAGGACCGGTTTTACTGGTCCTTTTTTTATGTTAACAAGCCGAATAAAGTATATATTAATTTATTTGTTTTTCCTAAACTGTGTGACTACAGTTGTAGCGCAAGATACATTACAAGTAAGTCGGGTATCAAAAGGAAAGATAACTTCAGCTGAGTTAAGCGAAATTTCAGGTATAATTCCGTCAATTAATAATCCGGGAATGTTTTGGGTCCATAACGATAGCGGAGATGCTGCGAGACTTTTTTTAATTGATTCAGTAGCTAACTTGAAAACAAGTTATACTTTAGAAGGGATAGAAGCAAAGGATATTGAAGATATCGCCTGGGTTGAACTAGAAGGTATTTCTTATGTAGTGCTTGCGGATATTGGAGATAACCTTGCTAATCGAGCGTATATATCCTTGTATGTATTTCCAGAGCCCCATTTCAGTCCTTCTCAGAAGCTTGATACGATTGCTCAGGCTGATGTTCAGATCAAGCACTTGAATTACTCCGGAAAGGCGAGAGATGCCGAATCAGTTTTTGTTGATCCTAGAGATAAGCAGTTTTATCTGATCTCGAAAAGAGAATTCAAATCGGTTTTATATACCGCCCCTATATTTTCCACAAGTACCAATCACCTTCTCTTAAAACCAGTACTTACACTTCCATTTACTTTCGTCACTTCGGCTGACATTTCTCCACGAGGGGATGCTGTTCTTATTAAGAATCTGACTTCTATATTTTACTGGAAATTAAATGATAATGATGATTTATTGAAAGCTTTAAAGCAGCCATATTTTTCTATACCGTATAAAGTCGAGCCACAAGGAGAAGCCATTGCTTTCGATAGAGTGACTAACGGATTTTTTACACTAAGCGAGCGTCCATTAGGATTAGATTCTTATCTTTATTACTATAAATTTTCTAAACCTCTATAATTCTATGAAGATTAATATTTCATTGTTTTTATTGCTGTTGTTTTTCGGAGTTGCTCGCGCGGCTAAAGTAGATACGCTGGATGTTCCAAGTTTGGCAATGCATAAATCAATTAGAACCGTTATTATACAACCCGAGAATACAAATAATGAGAGTTTACCGACCTTATATTTGTTACATGGCTATGGTGGTAAGTATAGTGACTGGGTTAATAAAGTTCCAGCTATTAAAGAATTGGCTGATAATTTGGGGATTTTAATTGTTTGTCCTGATGGTGGTACAGGTAGTTGGTATTGGGATATGACTAATGATAAAAATTTTCAATATGAAACTTTTGTTGCAAAAGAGCTTGTAAACTATGTGGATGAACACTATCCTGTGCTAAAAGATAGGAAAAAACGAGGCATTACCGGTTTAAGCATGGGGGGGCATGGGGCGCTGTATTTGGCAATAAAACACCAGGATGTATTCGGAGCTGCGGGAAGTACTGCAGGGGGTGTGGATATTCGACCTTTTCCTAATAATTGGGATATGTCTAAACGCTTAGGGCAATATGATGAGAACCCTCAAAAGTGGGACGAGCATACCGTGATGGAATTGACACACTTAATTAAACCTAATTCTTTGGAATTATTTATTGATTGTGGTACTAATGATTTCTTTTATAGGGTAAATTGTAAACTTCATGAAAAATTAACATACTTAAACATTCAACATCGATTTTTAACCATGCCAGGAGCCCATAATTGGGATTATTGGAGTAAATCGATCTTATATCAGTTAATTTTCTTCAAGGATTATTTTTCAATGACCTAGTATTTGGCTTTGTTGAATAATAATTTTGCATTTTTGAATAATAATGATACTTTTGAATCACGATAAGAAATTATAAACCTACAAAAGCCATTTTGATGTTCAGAATGGCTTTTTTATTTTTGGCCATGAATTTGTATTTGCTGACTATCCCTTCCTATTATAAAAGCTTAAAAATAAGCGTCGTTAGCCTTTTTATCTTATTTTTTAATTTTGCTTCAGGACAAGATAAGGTCACATTGAGTGGATATATCCGGGATTCTAATTCAGGTGAAAACCTAATCGGAGCGGTCATTAGAATTCAAGAGCTTAACTTAAGTACCTATTCTAATAATTATGGGTTTTATTCTATTACAGTTCCTACAGGGAAGTTTGCAGTAGATATATCGTATGTAGGATATGCGGGAAGACAAGACTCTTTACAAATTCAATCTGATTTGAGGAAAAATTTTGAATTAAGTGCAAGTTCAAGTGTTATTGCTGAAGTTGTTGTCTCAGGCAAAAGGGAGGACGGGAATGTCTCTTCTCCTCAAATGGGAAATTTGAAATTCAGTATGGAGGAGCTCAGAAATATTCCGGTACTCTTTGGAGAGAAAGACGTTTTAAAAACGATGCAGTTATTACCGGGAATCTCTTCTGGAGGTGAAGGTAGCTCTAACTTTTATGTACGAGGAGGCGGAGGAGATCAAAACTTAATTTTGTTGGATGAGGCAACTGTTTATAATGCTTCTCATTTAATGGGTTTTTTTTCAACGTTTAATTCCGATGCTATTAAGGATGCTAATTTATTTAAAGGGGGAATTCCGGCACAATATGGCGGAAGAATTTCTTCAGTAATGGACATTAGTATGTTGGACGGTAATAATAAGAAGTTTAGTGCTGAGGGTGGTATAGGCTTGATAGCTTCAAGATTGAAATTAGAAGGACCTATTGTACAGGATAAAAGCTCATTTATGCTGAGCGGAAGAAGGACTTACGCTGATTTATTTCTTAAACTTTCCTCGGATGAAACCGCTAAGAACAGTAAACTATACTTTTATGATCTTAATGCCAAAATGAATTATAAACTGAATGATAGGAATACGTTATATCTTTCAGGCTATTTTGGTAAGGATGATTTAGGTTATGGTGATTTATTTAGTTTTGATTGGGGAAATACAACTGCTACTGTTCGGTGGAACTCTGTCATCAACTCCCAGTTATTTAGTAATACTTCATTGATATACAGCGATTTTGGATACAATGTTAATGTAAATAGTGACGACTCGAAATTTACAATTGCTTCAAAAATCAGGAACTGGAATTTGAAACAAGATTTTTCATATTATTCAAACGATAATAATACCTTACGATTTGGAATTAATGTATTGCATCAACAGATAAGGCCGGCAAGTATTCAAGCCGATGAAAATACTTCAATAAATCCAATTGAAATTGATAAAAGACAAGGAATTGAATCTGCTGCCTACATCTCACATGAATGGAAACCTTTAGAGAAGTTATCACTAATTTATGGTATACGTCTAAGTGATTTCATGGTTATGGGGCCAGGATCATTTTATGAATTTGATGAAGAAGGTGAAGCTATTACAGAGGCATATTATGGTTCTGTAATCGCAAAACATTATTTCAATATAGAACCTAGACTTTCTTTTGCCTATTTGTTTAATCCTAGAAATAGTGTGAAAGCAAGCTATAATAGAATATCACAAAACTTACATCAGTTAACCAATACGACGTCGAGTCTGCCAACAGATCAATATGTGGTAAGTAGTTTGAATATAAAACCTCAGATTGCTGATCAGGTTGCCCTTGGTTATTTTCATAATTTCAATAATAATGTTTATGAATTTTCTTTGGAAACTTATTATAAGTTTATGGATAATCAGATTGATTTTAGAAATGGAGCGGATCTTCAAGCGAATAAAGAGATGGAGGGGGATTTACTGTATGGTGTGGGCCGAGCGTATGGTGCGGAATTTATGCTGAGAAAAAATAAAGGAGCCTTAACAGGTTGGATTGGTTATACGCTAGCAAGAAGTGAAAGGCATTTTGATCAAATAAATGATGGAGATTGGTTTGCTGCAAGGCAAGATAGAACACATGATATATCCATTGTAGGGATCTATCAGTTAGGAAAAAAATGGACGTTAGGTGCAACCTTTGTTTACTATACAGGAAATGCTATAACTTTTCCAAGCGGTAAGTATCAGGTCGATGGTCGGACAATGTATTACTATACTGAACGAAATGGGTATAGGATGCCGAATTACCATCGCTTAGATCTTTCAGCTACTTATGAGCCTAAAAAAGAAAACAAGAAATTTCATTCAAGCTGGTCATTTGGTGTTTACAATGCATACAATAGAAAAAATGCCTATATAATTGATTTTAGGGAGAATGAACAGAATGCGAATATTACAGAGGCTTATAAGATTGCTCTATTTGGAGCAATACCTTCTGTGACATGGAATTTTAAATTTTAAAAAATGGTAAAGCAATTATATAATGTATTGATTTTATGCTTTCTTATGACATTAAGCGGTTGTGAGGAGTTAATTGATGTGGATTTAAATGAGGTTGATCCAAGGATTGTGATTGTTGCCGATTTGAATAATGAAGAATCAGAGCATGTCGTTTTAGTTAGTAGAACAGTGAATTTCGATGAGCCAAGACCAAGTGAACCAATTTCTGATGCCATTGTATTTATTGAATCAGGTAATGGAAAGCGATATGACTTTAAACTGAATACCGAGGGGGAATATGTAAATTCCAATTTGCCATTAAGTGTGGGTGAAACTTATACTTTAAATGTCATTGTTAATGGGGAGCAATATACGTCTACTACAAAAATGCTCGGTTATATTGAAATTGATTCAATAGGTGTGACGAAAGAAAATTTATTTTCTGAGGATTTTTACTTTATAAATTTAAAGTTTTCCGATCCTCAAGGGCAACCTAATTATTATCGTTATGGTATGTCAATAAACAACCAGCCCTTTAAATTCAATATGGTAGCTTCTGATAAATATAATGACGGCAATGAAGTAACGCATCAGCTGGGTGGACAGGGGGCAAATAATGAAATTAAACCTGGGGATCATATTTTAGTGAGAAGGTATATTATTACGAAAGAGGTCTATACATATTGGTCAGAATATATGTCTACAAATCCGGGGAGTGCTGCTCCGGGAAATCCAACTTCAAATATTAACAATGGTGCTTTAGGCTTTTTTAGTGTGAGTAGTGTACGGGATTATACGGTTGATATAGATGAAGAACCTGAAATACCGGACGATTCTGAGAATCCATCAGAATAAGGTTTTGAACTTAAACCCTTTTTCTATTAGATAATCAATGCTTTTTGGAAGTGCATATTTTAAATTCTCAATTGCTTTGATATTATCGTGGAAAACTATAATGCTCCCGTTTCTACAGTAGTTTATACAGTTTTTATAACATTGTTCCGGAGAAATACGTGCGTCATAATCTCCTGTAAGAACATCCCACATGATGATTTTATATTCTTTAGACAGTTCTTTGAGCTGAGACTTTTTAATACGCCCATACGGTGGCCTGAAGAAATTGCTATTCGTTACTTCATCACATTTTGAAACATTATTCAAATATAGATCATCGTCACTTTCCCAACCTTTAAGATGGTTGAAAGTATGATTTCCAACAACATGACCTTCACTTAGTATCCTACTAAATATTTCAGGATGTTTAACGACATTATCACCTACACAAAAAAAGGTTGCTTTGATTTTTCGTTCTTTAAGACAGTCTAAAATCCAGGGAGTTATTTCGGGGATCGGACCATCATCAAATGTTAAGTAAATATTATTTTTATTTTTTTCTTTTCTCCAAATCGCTTGAGGATAGATGTAATTAAGGATAAAGAAAGGTCGAACAAAATGCATATTGGAACAATCAAATATTTTTACAAATTTAATTAAAGTTTTAGGATTGACAGATTAAAACAGAACTGTGGATGAAGAAGCTTTTAAATTATTTCAGATTGTCCCATTATGAACAGGTTGGTTTTTTCATCTTAATCTGTCTTTTATCTTTGATGTTGTTGGCTCATCTTTTTCTTCCTTATACTATAAAAGTACAAACCATAGATTATTCAATCGTTCAAATATCTTCTGGCAAGGATACGAGTGTGCAGCTCAATAGTGAATCGACCTTTCAAAAAAAGAAGATCACTAAATCTGTAAAGTACTTTACATTTGATCCCAATACTTTAGATTTGAGTGGATGGATTAAACTTGGATTAAGCGAAAAACAGGCTCAGGTAATTATAAATTACAGAAATAAAGGAGGGAAGTTTTATGAAAAAGAAGATTTGAAGAAAATCTACTCCGTTCAAAATGAACTGTATGATAAGTTAATGCCATATATTAAAATAGAGCAATTTTCGACAAAGCAGGAAGCAGCTATTTCTAAAAAGAGTACAACTTATGATATTCCTCAAAAGAATCCAATTAATATAGATCTCAATAGGGCAGATACGAGTACCCTCATGGAGTTAAAAGGAATAGGACCAGTGTTTTCAAGGAGAATTGTTAAGTTTAGAGATGCGTTAGGAGGTTTCGTTTCATTTGAACAAATAAAAGAAGTTTATGGATTCCCTGAGGAAACATACGAACAAATTCTTCCTTATCTCTCACTTAATGCAGATAGCGTAACCAAACTATTAATCAATACAATAAGTGTTAATGAGTTAGCTAAACATCCTTATATAAATTATAAGCAAGCGAATACAATAGTTAATTATAGAAATCATCACGGACCTTATAAAACAATAGAAGATTTAAGGAATATTCATTCGCTTGATGAAAATTTTTTCCGTAGAATTGCATTTTATTTAGATTTCAAATAACATTGATGATAGAGGAGCAGCTTAAATCATATATACGAGATATTCAGGATTTTCCAAAACCTGGTATCGTATTTAAGGACATCACACCATTATTGCAACAACCGGAATTGGTAAGACTAGTTGTTAAAGAATTTGTTAGGAAATTAGAAGGGATTGAGATAGATGTAATTGCAGGAATTGAAAGTAGAGGTTTCTTATTTGGGTTTCTATTAGCTCAAGAGTTAAATAAACCTTTTGTCCCTATTCGGAAGCAGGGTAAATTACCTTTTCATACAGTCTCTGAGTCTTATAAATTAGAATACGGACAGGCAACTATTGAAATCCATGAAGATGCTATTAAAGAAGGGACTAAAGTCTTAATGCATGATGACTTGTTAGCTACAGGAGGAACGGTAATCGCGGCTAGTAAGTTGATAGAAAAATTAGGTGGAGTTATTTCGGCTTATTCATTTGTGATAAGCCTAGACTTTTTGCATAGTACAGGGAGGTTGACACGTTTCAGCGAAAACATTATATCATTGCTTCATTATGAATAGTTACAATGATAATTACAAAAGAAAAGCTCGAACAGGTTCGAGCTTTTCTTTTGCTGAAAATTAGACATTAAAATTCACCTTGAACTTTGTAATAATTTTCACCCATTACTTTTACATGTTGATTTTTTTCAACCAAATAAAATTTATTCTTTTCGTAGACCAAAAACTCAGCAGTATTATAAAGTGTATTTCGCACTTCTTTCTCAATTGAGATGATCTCAGGATTACCCTTTTTATCCAGTTTTATTCGCACACAAGAAAGGTCAAGGTCAGGGTTTGTAAAGCTATATTGAATCACTGAGTCTGACGTATCAACCTTAATATATCCTGCATATGCCTGTTTATTCAAATCAATAGCTTGAAAGCTGGATAATTCAGTATTCCAATCTTTTATTTTTAACGTTTTTGTTTCTTCCTTATCATCCTTTTTTACTGTTTTCTTTATATCAGGATTTTGGATGGATAAAGCGTTTATTTCTTGTTGAAAGAAAGTAGGAATATCGAAAAATTTTTCTTGACTGCCTGTTTTTTGGGTTTCTATTTTGCTATTACACGCAGAAAAAGCAGCCGTAAAGATTATTACTGCTGCTATATTTTTTAGCTGTATCAAATTAATATGCAAGGACATTTCCAGTCATTTCAGAAGGGATTGGCAAGTTCAGTAATTGCAATACTGTAGGAGCTACGTCACCTAGTTTTCCGTCTTTAATATTCTTGTATTGATTATCAATTAAAATGCATGGTACCAAATTGGTAGTATGTGCAGTGTTGACTGACCCATCCTCATTTAGCATAAACTCAGAATTACCATGGTCAGCAAGGATAATGAATGAATAACCATTGTTTATTCCAGTTTCCACCACTCTTTTAGTGCAATTATCAACAGTTTCTACAGCTTTTATGACAGCATCAAAGACACCGGTATGTCCCACCATATCAGGGTTTGCAAAGTTTAAGCAGATAAAATCCGGTCCATTCTCTTCCATATCTTTACAGATGGTATCTGCAATAGTATTTGCACTCATTTCCGGTTGAAGGTCGTAGGTTGCAACTTTTGGAGAAGGAATTAATAACCTTCTTTCGCCTTCAAATTGATCTTCGCGACCACCTGAGAAAAAGAAAGTAACATGCGGGTATTTTTCTGTTTCGGCAATACGAACTTGTGTTTTATGTTGAAGGGATAACGTTTCTCCTAATGTCTGTGTTAAATTATCTTTATGGAAAACGACTTTGACATCATTAAACGTATCATCGTAAGCTGTCATTGTTACATAATATAATTTTAAAGGATGCATCTGGTATTCAGGAAAATCTTTTTGCGTTAGAGCAATTGTGATTTCTCTACCACGATCTGTACGAAAGTTATAACAGAGTACTACATCTCCTTCTTGTATAGTTGTTTTTGGAGTTCCGTTAGGATTTACCATAACAATTGGTTTTAGGAATTCGTCAGTTACTCCTTCTTGATAAGATTGCTCAATTGAATTAACTAAATCAGTGGATGGGGAACCCACCGCATTTACCAAAAGATCATATGCCTGTTTAACACGCTCCCAACGGTTATCGCGATCCATGGCATAATACCTTCCTATTGCAGAAGCAATAGTGCCTACGGAATGAGTAAGATGATTATTCAATTCTTTAATATATCCCACACCTCCGTTTGGATCTGTATCACGACCGTCTAAAAAAGCATGGATAAACACCTGATCGTTCGTCAGGTTAGCGTCTTGAGCAGCATCACACAAGGCTTTTAAATGATCAATATGAGCATGTACTCCGCCATCGGAAAGCAAGCCTATGAAATGTACTTTTTTATTATTGTTTTTAGCGTAATCGAATGCTGCCTGTATAGTTGGGTCTACTTTAAATTCACCTTCTCTAGCAGCTTTGTTAATGCGTCCTAGTTCTTGATAGACAATCCTTCCGGCACCCAGATTCATATGTCCAACTTCTGAGTTTCCCATTTGACCTTCTGGTAGGCCTACAGCCTCTCCGGACGCTTCGAGTTTAGAATTAGGATAGGTTGCTAGCAAGTAATCTAAAAAGGGTGTATTAGCTGCTATAACAGCGTTTGATTTATCGTTTTTACCGTAGCCTAATCCATCCAGGATTAATAATGCTACTTTTTTATGTTCAGGAATCATTACACAAATATACTTAATATACTTAAAAACTTTAAACAGACCAAAAGGAATTCATATTTGCAGGGAGTCGAATTTAAGTTTTAAAAAATGATTGGCATAATTTTGGCTATCTGTTCGCGTATAAAAGAGGGTGGAGATCCATTATGTCAGAAGTTATTTGTGGTATTCGAAAGAACATGATTCAGTTTGCTTTAGCAATGCTGCTTTTGCCCTTATTGTCCTTTGCAAAATTTCAATCAGATGTTGGGTTAGAGTTATTAGGTGCATTAAAAACCAATAATGCAAAGAGCGTTGCCGGTATGTTTGGTCAAAATGTTTCTTTATCCATAAAAAATGATTCAGGTTATTATTCAAAGTTTCAGGCTGAGGTAATATTAACTGACTTTTTTAGATCTTCTAAAACAACAGAAGTGAAACAGGTTCAACGTACTAACCGTAGTAACTCAAGTTTCTATATTGTATATCAAATCAAAACCAATCAAGGTTCATTTCGGGTATTTGTGAAATTCAATCAAACGGGCGGAGAGGCACAAATAAATGAGCTTCGTATTGAATAAAAGTGCAAAAATTCTTATTTTAAGTTTTCAAATAAATATATTTTTATTCATCTTCGCTTAATTTTAAATTGATAAATGGAGAGAGAATTCAAAGATAAGCTATTACATTTTGTTCAAGAATCGCTTTTAGAAGATGTAGGAGAAGGGGATTACACCTCATTATCTACGATTAAAGAGGGGCAATTAGGAGAGGCTCAATTATTGGTAAAAGAAGAAGGTATATTGGCTGGAGTAGAAGTTGCGAAGGAGATATTTTCTTATCTGGATCCTGATTTAGTATTTGAGTTACACATTCCGGATGGAAGTGCTGTTAAATTTGGTGATATTGCTTTTAAATTAAGAGGGAAAATTCACACGATATTAAAAGGAGAGCGCTTGGTGCTTAACATTATGCAACGAATGTCAGGTATTTCGACGGAAACTTCTAAATATGTACAAGCTGTCAAAGGTACAAACGCAAAAGTCTTAGATACACGCAAAACAACACCTCTATTACGATTTTTAGAAAAAAAAGCAGTGGAGATCGGTGGGGGAGTAAATCATCGTTTTGGTCTGTATGATATGATTCTTATTAAAGATAATCATGTAGATTATGCAGGAGGAATTTCTTCAGCCGTTAATGCGGCATTTCATTATAAAAAACAAAATCAATTAGATATTGCGATAGAAGTTGAAGTTAGGAATTTTGACGAATTGCAAGAAGTATTAAGCCTTGAGGCGGTTGATCGAGTGATGTTTGATAATTTTACACCTTCTCAAGTCCAGGAAGCTGTAGAATTGGTTGGCGATCAATTAGTGACGGAAGCCTCTGGTGGAATCACACTGAATACCATTTCGGAGTATGCAAAAACAGGTGTTAATTTTATATCTGTTGGTGCATTAACACACTCCGTTAAAAGCTTGGATTTAAGCTTAAAAGCAAAACTTATTTAGTAAATTGCTGTAAATGATATCTATATATCTCGTTGGAATTGTCATATTAGCATATTTATTCGGTTCGATCCCAACTGCGGTTTGGTTTGGGCAAGCCTTTTATGGTGTTGATGTTCGTGAATATGGAAGTGGCAATGCGGGAGCCACGAATACCTTTCGTGTCTTAGGTAAGAAAGCGGGTTCCATCGTGATGTTTGTCGATATCTTAAAAGGATGGACTGCAACGAATTTACCCTATTTGTTAGATAGTTCTATTGTCGGAAATCATTATGCCCCCCAATTTGTTAATGTTCAGTTAGCACTTGGCGTCATTGCAGTTTTAGGACATTTATTTCCAATATTTGCAGGATTTAGAGGTGGAAAAGGTGTGGCTACTCTTTTTGGGATGGTTTTGGCGATTCACTGGCCTGCAGCTTTAGTTTGCGTATCTGTCTTTCTGGTCATTCTTTTAGTGACTCATTACGTTTCTTTAAGTTCTATAATGGCAGGATTCGCATTTCCTTTTAGTGTTGCCTTTATCTTTAAGACGACTGTCCCCTCAATTCTTTTATATGGAATAGCTATTTGTGCACTTATTTTAGTGACCCATCAAAAAAATATTGAACGCTTACTCAAAGGCAAAGAATCGAAAATTTATTTATTTAAGAAAAAAAAGCAAGATTAAACTTTTGGGTACAAGTTTTGTTTAATACTATACGATAAATAGATTTTGTATTAGATAAACTAAATTAATAACACTTATGAAACGAATTTCAAAATACGCAGCCATGCTTCTGTTGGGAGCAACAATAGTAGGTTGTGCTACTTCCGCAGTTACAGGACGTAGGTATTTAAAATTAGTAGACTCCGAAACGATAAATAACCAAGCAGCATTAGCATATAAAGACTTCTTAAGTACAAATAGTTCTAAGGTAGTGACTGGTACAGCTGCTGCCACCCAAGTAAAGCGTGTTGGTAACCGAATAGCAACTGCAACAAATGAGTATTTAAAACAAATTGGCGCTGCCGATAAGTTTAATTTTAATTGGGAATTTAATTTAATAGAAAGTCCTGATGTTAATGCATGGTGTATGCCAGGGGGCAAGGTGGCTGTTTATACCGGTATTTTACCTGTTGCACAAAATGACGCGGGTCTGGCTACTGTAATGGGACATGAAATTGCACATGCTATTGAAGAACATTCAGTTTCCCAAGTATCTAATGCAATGGCTGCCCAGTTAGGGGCTCAGTTACTAAATGCCGCCGGTACAATTAGTAATAGTAAATATACAGGCGTAATTAATCAAGTTTATGGAATTGGTTATCAGGTAGGCTCTTTGAGTTTCTCAAGAAAAGATGAATTAGCTGCAGATAAAGCAGGTCTAATTTTAATGGCTATGGCCGGATATGACCCTCATGAATCTGTTAAATTTTGGGAAAGAATGTCACAGGGAAAAAGTGGCAGCACTGCGGAATGGCTAAGCACTCACCCTAGTGATGCTCGTCGTATAAGTCAGTTACAGTCTTTGATTCCTGAAGCGATGGAATATTATAAAAAATAAATGTAAAAAATACTATAAAAGCGAAGGTCGATTAATATATCGACCTTTTTTATTTTTTTCTGTTACGAAAATAGATTTTTTTCTACTAATAGATATAACTAACAATACAAATGATTATGGAATTGAAAATTAGTAATTTGACTAAAACTTATAATAATGGAGTTAAAGCATTGGACGATGTGAATTTAGAGATTGGTCCCGGGATGTTTGGTTTATTAGGACCGAATGGTGCAGGGAAGTCTTCATTGATGCGTACTATCGCAACCTTACAAAGTCCTGACAGCGGAAGTATTCAGTTTGGAAACATTGATGTACTTGCAGACAATAATGCTTTAAGGAGAGTATTAGGATATTTACCACAGGAGTTTGGCGTTTATCCAAATTTATCTGCTGAGGATTTGCTAAATTATTTTGCTGATTTGAAAGGTATTAGTAATAAACGAGAACGTCAGAACATTGTTAAGAATGTTTTAGAGATTACGAATCTTTACGATTTCAGAAATAAGAGTGTTAGTGGATATTCCGGAGGGATGAAACAGCGATTTGGAATTGCTCAGATGTTGTTGAATGATCCTAAATTAATAATTGTAGATGAACCTACAGCTGGATTAGATCCAGCAGAAAGACATCGGTTTTTAAATGTTTTAAGAGAAATAAGTGCACAGCACACGGTCATTTTTTCTACACACATTGTTGATGATGTTCGCGAATTATGTCATGAATTGGCTATTATGAATGGGGGAAAAGTTTTATTCCGTGGTTCTACTTTAGAGGGGACAAATTCTCTGAGCGGAAAGATCTGGAAAAAGAAAATTGATCGTTCAGATTTTGATACAGAAAATTCTATTTATAATATTATTTCATCTAATTACAATCAGGATAACAGCCTAAATATTCGTGTACTACATGATGATCAACCACATGAATCATTTGTTCCTGCTACGCCTATTTTAGAAGATGTTTATTTTGTAACCCTTAAAAGTGATAAAGTAAATGTTTAGTACCATTTTCGCTTTTGAGATAAAACGTTGGCTGAAGCAGCCTGTGTTTTATGTGTATTGTGCAATTTATTTTGCCTTAGCATTTTTTACAACAATATCGAGCCTGGGAGCATTTGATTCCGTGACGAGTACCACCTCAGATCCGGTTTATGTCAATGCACCTATTAATATTGCAGGGTTTTTCAATAGCTTTTCAACTCTTATTTATTTTTTATTACCAACAATTATCGGAGCTTCTGTATATAGGGATTATTTATACAATATGCATAACTTGTTATTTTCCTATCCTTTAAGTAAGTTGAATTATCTTTCTGCAAAATTTCTGAGCTCTTTGTTGATAGTGACTTTTATTGCATTTTTATGTGTATTAGGGTATTATGCTGCACAATTTTATCCTGGTATTAATCGAGAGTTGCTGGGACCAAACAATTTAGTAGCATATGTGAGTGGTTTTTTAATCACCGTAGTTCCGAATTTTATCTTATTTGGAAGTATAATTTTTGCTCTGGTTACGTTTAGTAGAAATATCTATGTAGGTTTTGTATTTGTTTTAATTTTATTTTTATTACAGTCTTTATTAGATGTAGCTACTCAAAATGTGGATAATCGTTATCTAGTAGCACTTTTTGATCCTTTTGGCTTTCAACCAATTCTCTATTTTTCAAGATATTGGAGCGTAGATGAACAAAATATCAATTTATTACCCATAAAAGGTATTTTACTTTACAACAGATTGATCTGGTTAGGGCTGTCTGTATTGATCTTCTCTTTAGTTTATTATAAATTCAGTTTTTCTCAATTGGGAATTTCCTTCAAAAAGTCTAAGGTAGGAGAACGTATGACCAAGGATAATTTTGGAAGTATCCTAAGAATCGAATTACCGAAAGTAAAGCTTGATTATAGTTTCTGGACAAATTTAAAATTGAGCTGGAGACTTTCGAATGTAGATTTTAAGTTTTTGATAAGGAATTGGACTTTTATCATTCTATTGGCCATTGCCTTTTTATTCGTATTATTAGTCATATCTCTATCGGGAGAAATATTTGGGACCTCAACTTATCCGGTCACCTGGCAAGTATTAACTGCAATGGGGAATTTATATTCATTTTTCTTGAATATAATGATAATGCTTTTTGCAGGGATGTTGATTCAACGATCCAGACAAACCAATATGTTTTTGTTAATCGAGGCGACTGCTGTTCCTAACTGGGTATTGCTATTATCAAAAGCAATTGCACTGTTAAAACTGGTTTTTTTGGTAATGGCAGTTTGTATGCTTAATGGTATTCTTTATCAAGCATATAAAGGTTACTTCAATTTTGAAATTGGCCATTATATCTATGAATTATTTCTCTTAACCCCGTTAAAGTTAATTTACATCATACTTTTTTCTTTATTCATCCATAGCTTATTTAAGAATTATTTCGTTGGCTTTATATGCTGTTTAATTTTATTTATTGGAATACCGTTACTTTCGAAAGTAGGAGTAGAGCAAGCTATTTTTAAACCAAATTCTGATCCTTCGTTTCGATATTCTGATATGAATGGATATGCTGATATAAGACATTTTATTTATTATCGAATCTATTGGGTTTTGTTTGGTTTGATACTCTTTGGATTAACCTTATTATTTTGGAGACGGGGTATTGTCTCTAATGTAAAAGAGAAATTCAAGTTGATGAAACAAAGGTTTACTCTGGCTATAATAATTCCATCTGCGATATTTCTGTTTGGTTTTATAGGTTTAGGATATGCGATTTATGTAGAAAAAAATATAAAACAGCCAAACTACACTTCTTTGGAGTTGGAATTGCAGCAGGTTGATTATGAGAAAAAGTATAAACAATATGAGGATAAACCTTCAGTAAGGCTAACCGATGTCTTTGTTAAAATAGATATTGATCCTAAACGTAGGAATTTCAATGCGGAAGGAAAATTCACTTATATCAATAAAACATCTTCAGTTATCGATACCATTTTTATGAGTAAAAATCAAAGTGTTTTAATTGATGCGAAATTTCATAGTGAGGTAAAGAATGTTTTAAGAGATACAGTCCTCGGTATAGATATTTATAAGCTTATAACCCCATTGAATCCGGGGGATTCGCTGAAAATTGATTATGCCTTGCACAACAAGTCCAATAATTTTTTATTTGATAGATCAGTAGTCTTGGAAAATGGTACTTTTTTGAATAATAGTGTGTTTCCGGTTTTGAGTTATTCGGCGCTTGAAGAATTAAGTGATAATCGGGTAAGGAAAAAGTATGGTTTACCTGATAAATCTATTATGCCAGATCCTCGAGATTCAAGTAAACTGGGAAATAATTATATTTCTCAGGATGCGGATTGGATTAATTTCGAGTCTATAATGAGCACTAGTAAGGATCAAATTGCAATTGCACCTGGTTATTTGCAGAAAGAATGGGAAGAGGGGGAAAAACGATATTTTCATTACAAAATGGATGCTCCGATTTTGAACTTTTATTCATTTATGTCCGCAAAGTATGAGACTAAAAAGGAAAAATATAAAGGTAAAAGTCTTGAAATTTACTATCATAAAGGGCATAAGTATAATTTGGACCGTATGATGGCATCGATGAAAAAATCTTTAGATTATTATCAATCGAGTTATACTCCATATCAATTTCAACAAATGAGGGTCATAGAGTTTCCTATTTCCCATGGTACTTTTGCTCAAGCATTTGCTAACACTGTTCCCTTTTCGGAAGGAATTGGTTTTATTGCTAAAGTGAATGAAGATGATCCAGATGCTGTTGATTACCCATATTCGGTAGTAGCCCATGAATTTGCTCATCAATGGTGGGCACATCAAGTTATAGGTGCATATGTTCAAGGAGCAACAATGATGTCGGAGTCGTTGGCTGAATATAGTTCGTTAAAAGTTCTTGAGCATACTTACGGCAGATCGCAAATGACTAGATTTTTAAAGAGCGCTTTAGATGAATATTTAATTGGAAGATCACAGGAAAGAATTCGTGAAAATCCCTTAATGTTTAATGAGAATCAAGGCTATATCCATTACAATAAAGGATCTTTGGTAATGTACGCAATGAGTGATTTTTTAGGTGAACAAAATTTCAATAATTTTCTTAAAAGTTATGCTTCTAAAGTTAAGTTTCAGAATCCACCGTACACTACTTCGCTAGAATTTGTGGATATGTTAAAAGAAAGGGTTCCTGATTCATTACAATATCTGGTTAAGGATCTATTTGAGACAGTAACTATTTATGACAATCGTATAATTGATGCGAAAGTTAAACCTTTATCAAATGGAAAATATGAGGTTGAAATTGAGTTTCAAGTTTCTAAATATAGAACAGATCCATTAGGTAAGAAAAGCTATGAAGACACAGAGGGTTCCGCAATAACTTATCAGGATGGAAAAAAGACCATAAGCTCTTTACCATTACAGGATTATATTGAGTTGGCCGTTTTCGCTGAACAACAGGAGAAAGGTAAGTTCAAAGTGGATAATCCAGTTTATCTGAAAAAGATAAAACTTGATAAGATTCACAATAGTATTAAATTGATTGTTGATCAAAAACCTATTGAAGTAGGTATCGACCCGTATTATAAGTTAGTAGACACGGACTCAGATAATAATAGGAAGAAGATTTAAAATAACAAGCCGTTCAGTGCAAATTGAGCGGCTTTTTTGTAATATTGACTTTTAAGAGTGACAAAGTACTAAAGTAGCATTATGAATATTCAAGACCTTATTATAAAGGATAAAGAACAGGTTTTCCTACAAGATGTTTTTCTCAAGGAAGGAAATAGGCAGCAGATTGAGCAATTAATAAAGGAACATCTTTACATAGATGAATTAAGAAAGCTTGGTTTACCCGTTAGTAATAAAATGTTATTATTTGGACACTCCGGCTGTGGTAAAACAACAACAGCAAAAGCGATATCCAATAGCTTGGGAAAGCCTCTTATAATTTTGAACCTAAGCAATATTGTTAATTCAAGAATCGGGGAAACCTCACAGAATGTGAAGCAAGTGTTTGATCGTGCGGTTCGGGATAAGGCGGTATTATTTCTAGATGAGTTTGATCAGTTAGGAAAAGCGAGAGGAGCTGATGATCATGATGTAGGAGAAATGCGCCGGTTGGTCAATTCTATTATACAACAAATTGATTATTTACCTGAAGATGTATTGTTAATTTGTGCAACTAATCATGTTGATATTATTGATTCAGCCTTAATAAGAAGATTTCAAATAAGAATACAGTATGAGATGCCAACTCAGGATGAATTAGATGATTTTTATGACAACTTGTTGCAAAGGTTCCCTGAAGAGTTGCATCCAAAAGCCAGGCAGTATGGTTTATCATTTGCAGAAGCGAAAGATAATTTATTTTTAATTGTTAAGTCAAACCTTATAAAGAAATTGGAAATGAAGGGGAGAGTTTTATAGGTGCTTGGTAATAATTAGGTATATCTGGTTGAATTATTTTATTTGAATAAACAATAAAATAACTGACGGGTAAATTCTGGCCCACAGCAACTTATGCTTTCGGTAGTTGGAAATATTATGTAACTTTAGCTTTATCACCAAAAATAAACTAAAAACAGAAGAGATGAAAAGGACACCTTTGACAACTTTGATTCTGTTGTTACTAGTGGCATTTGTCCTAGTTTTTGCTACTACCTGCTTCGGGATACATTAACAAAAAGCGCGACCTATTACTAATAAATAGGCCGCGCTTTTTTGTTAATGTTTTTAATTTTCCGTGTTTGATTTTGTTTCCCAAAAATCAGCATTCTTTATACCAATTTCTTTAGGATTGAAATCCGGATCTTCTATTCCTTGCTTACGCTTAGTTTTATAATCTTTCCATACTTTCATCGCAGTTTTACTCATCAATAAAATAGCAATAAGGTTTACCCATGCCATTAGGCCAACACCTATATCACCAATAGCCCAGGCTGTGTCCGCGGTTCTTATCGTTCCATAATAGACAGACCCTAGGAATATTAATTTAAATATCCATCCGAATATTTTTCTGATTTTTTCATTCTTAATCAGATATGCAATATTCGTATCCGCATAATAGAAATAGGCCATAATGGTGGTGAAAGCGAAGAAAAATAATGCGATAGCTACAAATCCATTACCGAATCCCGGAAAGTGATGGGATACAGCTGCTTGGGTAAAACCACTATAATCAACATTAGGTATATTTTCTGTAATATAATTAGTTGCTGTACCTGAAGCATTCACATTTGTGACGTTATATTTGCCGGTGAATAAGATCATAAAAGCAGTGGCGGAACATACGAATAAGGTATCAACATAGACAGAGAACGCCTGTACTAATCCCTGCTGTGCGGGATGATTTACTTCTGCCGCTGCAGCAGCATGAGGTGCAGTTCCTTGTCCTGCTTCATTAGAATATATTCCACGTTTAACACCCCAGGCAATAGCCATTCCGATAATCCCTCCAAATGTTGCGTTCAAACTAAAGGCACTACTAAATATTAATTCAAGTACTTCCGGAATTTGTCTGAAATTTATAGCTATAATAATTAAAGTCATTAAAATATAGCCGCCAGCCATAAAGGGAACAACATATTCGGCAACTGTACCCAAACGCTTTACACCCCCAAAAATGATTAACATTAATAATATAACCAAAGCGATACCGGTATATGAATTAGGTAATTCAAATGCATTGAAAGCAGAAGAGGCAATAGCGTTACTTTGTACACCAGGTAATAGGAGACCCGCACTCAATATTGTCAGAATTGCAAATAAAGCAGCATACCATTTTACCCCCAATCCTTTTTCGATATAGAAAGCCGGACCTCCACGGAATTCATTTCCCTCTTTTTGTTTGTATACCTGACCTAAGGTTGCTTCTACAAATGCCGATGCAGACCCTAAAAATGCAATCACCCACATCCAGAATACAGCACCTGGGCCACCGTAAAAAATAGCTGTTGCCACACCAATGATATTTCCTGTTCCGACTCTTCCGGAAATTGCTAAAGCAAAAGCCTGAAAAGAAGATATACCCTCATCAGATTTCTTTTTTGCAAAGAGTAATTTAATCATGTCTTTTAAATAAGCTACCTGTAGAAAGCCAGTTCTAAAAGAGAAGTAAAGTCCTGTGCATAAGCACAAATAAATAAACACATCGCTCCATACTAGATTGGAGATCGTTGAAATTACATTGTCCATTAATTTGGTTTAAAGAGTTTTTTGCAATTAGTTATTTCGTAAAGAAAGTGATTTTTTTCTATAAATTACTAAGATTAATTTGAATTCCTTTGCATAAGCTATTTGAAATTGGATGAAATAGCTGCTTTCTTGTGAGATGAAAAACTAAAAATTTGTTTACTTCGGCAAACAACATCTGACTTATTTGTTATATTCTTAGATTTATGTCATTTATGAAGAATATTACGCTTTTCGTTATTTTATCGATTTCATTCTGCACATTTTCCTCTTGTAGATCTATGAAAAATATGGAGATTAGAGATCTCTTGCACCATAGTAATTGTAACCAACAAAATCTCTATGAATATAATATTGATAGTTTAGCAATTCCTTTACATCAAAAAGTGGTTTCACCCTTAGTAGCTGAAAAACTAAGTTTCAAAAGTTTAAATATGGCGAATGCTATTGGTATATTAGAGACAGTAACACGTTTTGTTGAGCTTAGACAAAATCCAAAAGGAACGGATGATCTTGCATATCGTCTGGAAATTCTTGAATTAAAACAGGCTATAGATCATAAAATCAATAGTTCCTCTTTAGAAATTTCGGCTATTTCATCAGAAATGGATTGTGAAGAGGAAAGAACAAGCCAAGTAGCAAATTACTTACTTGGTAAAATCAGAGATAAAGAGTCCAAATTAACAATAGGCGCGATTGTCGTTGGCGCCTTAGGGGCTATTCTAACGGAGGGGGTAATTAAAGATGAAAAATCAAGTCAGATTGTTGGAATTTCTACAGGATTAGCTGAAGCTACTTTTGGTGTAATGATGCTGCTAAACAATGAAAAAACTGATTTTTTTCATAAAAGAAATGCTTTGAGAGATGTTTGGTTTGGTTCAGAAACATCTAAAAATTTCCCCCCTGCGGTATGGTACTATTTAAATTATTCTAGCCCTGAAAATGGAATTGCCACATCTTTAAGAGAGCAAATTATTCAGAAATGGAAAAGTTTTGGTCAAATTTCAAAATCAACAGAAAAAGAAATGTTGGATTTATATTTTGGTGAAGGAGGAGAGTATACAAGTGAACAATTGGAGAATAGGGCAGATATGTATGATCAATTGGAGTCTAATATAAATTTAATGAAACAAGATTTAAAGGCATTGTCATTGGAAATCGAGAAATTATAAAAAGTTTTTGGGAATATTTTATTTTTAAATTTAGGATGGATTAATATGTTTTGCATTAAAGACTTTAATCTCAAAGGAATCAAGTTGGAAAGGGCGTAGATTCAAGAATTAACTGTATCTTTGCGGCATGATTAACGTTTCGAATTTATCTCTTCGTTATGGCAAGCGTGTGCTATTTGAAGATGTCAACTTAAAATTTACTCCAGGAAATTGTTATGGTATTATTGGTGCAAATGGTGCAGGAAAATCTACCTTCCTAAAAATCATTTCCGGAGAGGTTGATCAGACCTCCGGATCAGTATCATTTACTCCCGGTGAACGTATGTCTGTACTAAAGCAGAATCACTATGAATTTGATGAATTCTCAGTTATCGAAACGGTAATGATGGGAAATCAGGAATTATATAAGGTTATGAAAGAGAAAGATGCTATCTATATGAAAGAAGATTTCTCTGATGCTGATGGTGAACGTGCAGGAGAATTGGAAAGTTTATTTGCCGAGATGGATGGTTGGAACGCGGAGAATAACGCGGCTACTTTATTGAGTAATTTGGGAATTAAAGAAGAATTACACTATAAACTAGTAAAAGAATTAGATGGGAATGAAAAAGTTCGTGTTTTATTAGCTCAGGCTTTATTTGGTAATCCTGATATCTTAATTCTGGATGAGCCAACCAATGATTTGGATATAAATACGATTGCCTGGTTAGAGGATTTTTTAGCGACCTATGAAGCTATTGTACTTGTGGTTTCTCACGACCGTCACTTTCTGGATTCAGTATGTACTCATATAGTTGATATTGACTTTGGTAAGATGACTATTTACTCAGGAAACTATAGTTTCTGGTATGAATCATCTCAATTAGCATTGAAGCAACGTTCTGATCAGAACAAGAAAATGGAGGACAAAGTTAAGGAATTACAGGAATTTATACGTCGTTTCTCAGCAAATGCCTCAAAATCAAAACAAGCTACTTCACGGAAAAAGGCTTTAGATAAGATTAATATTGATGATATTAAACCATCAAACCGGAAATATCCGGCTATTATGTTTAATGTTATGGATCGTGAGCCCGGTGATCAAATTTTAACAGTTGAGAATTTGGGGAAAACTATAAATGGTGAGGTTTACTTCAAGAATATCAGCTTTATGATAAATAAAGGAGATAAAATTGCTGTTTTAGCTGAAAATAACCTGATTACGACTGCTTTTTATGATATCATAACTGGTCGTGATAAAGATTACGTAGGAGATTTTAAATGGGGTATTACTATTACCCCAGCAGACATGCCAATTGAAAATGCTCAGTTCTTTGATGGTAAAAATGAAAATTTAGTTGATTGGTTACGTAATTATACTACTAAACCGGATGCCGATGAACAATTTATCCGAGGATTTTTGGGAAAAATGTTGTTTTCAGGAGAGGAAGTTTTAAAGAAAAGCTCGGTACTTTCTGGTGGAGAAAAGATGCGATGTATGTTCTCAAGAATGATGCTTCAAGGAGCCAATTTCCTAATCTTTGACGAGCCAACTAACCACTTGGACTTGGAATCCATTACTGCTTTAAATAATGGCATTACAGACTTCAGAGGATCGGTCTTATTTACTTCACGAGATCATGAATTAACACAAACTGTAGCCAATCGTATCATTGAATTGACTCCAAATGGTATTATTGATAAGTTGATGACATATGACGAGTATATTAATTCTGAAGCTGTGCAAGCCCAAAGAGAAGAAATGTATAAAAAATAGTATTCGTATTATAACATATTGAAAAGGAGCAATTTTTTGCTCCTTTTCTTTTTTATTGCTTTATAGTTTCCAGAATCTCTAGGATTAGGGGATAGGTATTATCTTTTACTTTTTTTAACGATGAAGCTTTTAGCCATTCTGCCTGATCAATATCTTCTTCAAGTTGAGGTGTTAATTTTGGGACTTGATTTACGCCCATTTTATACCATTTTGTTTGCTTTAAGACAAACTTATTTCTCATATAATAAGTATGATAGGTTGTTGCAATTTTCTTGCCCAGATAGTCAATTCTAATACCACATTCTTCTTCTACTTCTCTGACAGCAGCATCTTTCATTTTTTCATCTTCTTCGACTTTACCTTTGGGCAGGTCCCATTTACCAAGTCTATGAATAAATAAATACTCTCCGTTGCCATTTGTAACCAGTCCACCTGCGGCTTTTATGATTCGAGTCATGGATAAGATGTTTTTAAAAACTTTTCTGATATTTTGATGTATGTATAGGTACACCGTTTTATCATTACTGTGTGTTGAATCATTGAAAAGTTTTTCCAAATCAATGTCTTGTAAACCAATTGTTTGGACGTTATCTTTAATACGAGGGGTAAAATCTGCCAAAATTAACAGAGATTGGTTCATATAAATTTTATAAATTTGTGCCATGAATTATTTAAATGAGGTTGAACAAAAAGTTGCTGAATCCTTATTGCAAATTAAAGCAATAAAATTACAACCTAAAAACCCTTTTACTTGGGCGTCTGGATGGAAGTCACCGATTTATTGTGATAACCGAGTTTCTTTATCCCATCCATCGATAAGAACGTACATACGTCAAAAATTATCACAATTAATTCAAGAGGAATTTGGGTCTGTTGATATGATTTCTGGAGTTGCGACGGCTGGAATTCCTCAGGGAGTTTTGGTAGCACAGGATTTAGGTTTACCTTTTTCTTATGTGCGTAGTAGTGCGAAAGATCATGGTCGCCAAAATTTAATTGAAGGTGAAATCTCAAGTGGACAGCGTGTGGTTGTAATAGAAGATTTAGTTTCAACTGGAAAAAGTAGCTTACAGGCTGTTAAAGCATTGCGAGATGCGGGATGTAATGTTGTTGGTTTGGTATCTATTTTTACCTATGGCTTAGAAGCTGCACGTAAGAATTTTGAAGAAGCAAAGTGCACTTTCCACAGCTTATGTAATTTTGATGCACTAATTCATGTTGCTGCCTCAAACAGTTATATCTTAGAATCTGATATTGAATTGTTAGAGAAATGGAAACAAGATCCTGCAAACTGGACACCAGAATCATAAACTATGACAGTTATTCAAAATACCGTAGAAATAAATAAACCTGTTAATGAGGTTTATAACTTCCTGGCCGACATGAACCATCATGAACAGCTAATGCCTGAAAATATTGTTAACTGGACATCTACTGAGGATGAAGCAAGGTTTACCATAAAAAATATGGCTAAATTAGCGTTACGTATCAGTGAAAGATTGGAAAACCAGGAACTCGTAAGTGTACCTGTTGAGGAAGCTCCATTTCCTTTAACTCTTCGTTGGAAATTAGAAGCTAATTCAGATAATAGTACAAAAGCGACTTTTGTTATCGAAGCCGGGTTGAACATGATGATGAAAATGATGGCTTCAGGACCACTTCAAAAATTAGTAGACTTTCAAGTCAGTCGATTAAAAGAAATTCTTGGTTAATTGACAAATGCAAATATTAATAGAAAAAGCAGCTAACTCGCTGCTTTTTCTATTTCTTAATTTCTCTAAAAAGAGAAGGATACATGTGCTAAGAACTTATTATCTGCCTTAATTCTTCCTTGAGCTAAATTTTGACTTAATGGGTTTTGGTATGTTACCCCAAAAGAGACCCTATTTAAATTCACTTCAGCTCCAATTGTCCCGTTCAATATATTTCCACCAGTCTCCTCAATTTTATATCCCATTGTTCTGTCATGTTGTTGGTTTTCATAAGCTATCCCCAGATTAGGTGCAATGCGCATATTAGCTCCTAATGCAATTTTATAATAAAATGTGGTATTTGCCATTAATTTATTCCCATAGTGGTAATCATCTTTATTAATACTATTAAACTTATAAGTTGCGTTAGTATTTATACCAAAATCCTGGATCCGTATGTCATACATGAGGTTAGCCATAAAATCCACGGATCCAGTACCCAGTTGAAAAATATTAGGACTGTTGCCATTAGTATTTTGCTGTTCAACTACATCATACTCTCCTGTTGGTATTTTTATACCAGCTCCTAACCAAAGCGATTGCACTAATAATTTATTAGAGGAAGTCGTATTCATCTTTTCAAATAACTTATAGTAGCTATTTAATACAATGTCACCAAGACCGCTCTTTTTTTGTAAAAGATCTGAACCATTCGTGTATCTTTCATTGAAATTGTATGGGATAATTCCTAAAATTCTCCAACGATCACCAATATTCCAGGCTCCCCACAATTCCATACTATTGTATTTTTCATCTCTTGATAATGCGGTGTGATTTCCGTCAATATCTAACTGAGTAGTTAACCTACTATATTGATACCTTAATCCCATAAATCTTTTATTAAAATCAGGTAACAAGCCAATATAATATCCACCTACTCCACATCCGCAGATATCACAGGCTTTACTAATGCTTACACTTAAAAGTATAATCGTTATTATTATTAATTTTTTCATTATTGTTCTTGAAATTGAGTGTTTCTAATAAATGTTTCATCATTGAGGCAATCTAAGAATGCCAGCAATGATGATACTTCATCATCAGTTAAATCTATTTTCATGTTTTTTCTCAGTATAGGATCTAAGTTTTGAGTTAATTGTATCTCCTTACGGTAATGATTAATAACAGCTTCTAAAGTTCTATAACTACCATCATGCATATAAGGAGCAGTGAATCTGAGATTTCTTAAACTAGGTACTTTGAATTTTAATCTATCAGCGTCTAATTGAGAGATTTCCCACCGTCCTTGATCCTTAGCAATATTTTCACCAATACCGTTGTCTCTAAAAGAGTAATCTGTAAATAATGGTTCCCTGTGACAACTATTACAGTTGGCTCGAAATATATTATATCCTAATTGTTCAGTCGTTGTGAAATCAGCATCCTTTTTCATGACCTTATCATATTTTGAATCTGTTGAAACTAAAGCGATCATAAATTGAGATAAAGCCTTAAACATGGTAGTAGAGTTTATGTCCGCAGAACCGAAAGCTAGTTGAAACATTTTCTTATATTCTTCTGAGCCTTTCAATTTATTAATGACATTAGGAAGTTTTTCATCCATTTCTACACTATTTTCTATTGGCGCAATAGGGAATAGGTCTAAATGGAAAATACCACCATCCCAAAAGAATGATTTTGACCAAGCAAGGTTAAAGAGGGGCATACTGTTTCGAATGCCCACTCTGTCTTCTATTCCGTGACTCACATCATGTCCATGGTGCGTAAATCCATGTTCTGCTATGTGACAACTCCCACAGGAAATACTGTTGTCTCGAGATAATTTAGTTTCGTAGAATAACTTTTTCCCAAGGTTAAAACCGGCGTCAGTTAATGGATTCGCAGAGAAATTATAAATTGGTTCAGGGAAATAATCTGGTTTTTTAAAAGATATGTTATGTTTATCTGTTAAATTATCCACTTTCTGGCAAGCAATAACCAAAAAGAAAATTATTCCTAAAACGATTATATTATTTTTACTCATTACTTATCTTCTGGAAATTATGAGTATGGTCATGGGTAAACATTTCACTATAATTATCTGCGATTAGATTATTTGGTCCACTGACCATAACGCTGCTGTATTCACTGATTTTTATTTTATTAGTTCCATCCATTACCTTCCCAATATCAACCATTAAATGTATGTCGGAACTTAGATCTTTTTGTACAGTAGCTGATCCAGCCTTGGACAGGTCAATACTAATTGTTCGTATATTGTTTTTAGTAGGATTTTCCTTGTCATAACCACCAAATAGACCTATGTGGTATGCATATCTTTTATTAGCAGTGTTTGCAGCAGGAGACTCACCTTCCATTTTAAAGAAAATATATCCACTATTCCAGGACCAATACATATCATTATCCTCGATATCTAATATGCCCGTTCTTTCTTCTTTCGGAGATACACTCGTTAAACTGTCAACTCCAAGAACAAATTCTAATTTTGTATAATTTCCTTCAGGGACATTAAATCTTGGAAAAAGTGATTCATTGTTTGTAGCATCGATTAAGAAAAAGGATTCTTTTTTAGGTAGTATAAATTCAACTCCTTTATCATTGGTAAGCTTGATGTTACTAACATAGTATTTCAGTATATCAATGGTGAAATGTTCTTGAAAACTGTTGCTATATTGGGACGTACCTAATACAAGCGTCTTTCCATTTATGATGTGGTCAAACTTTAATTTTAGTTGTCCAGTGTTGTTAACGTTATATTCTAAGTTTTCTTTCTTACAAGAAATTAAGGTTAAAACAGCCATTAGGCTGCAAATGAGAAATCTGAAGTTCATTTTTTTTGTATTAGTATTATAAATAATGTGTTTACAGTTTTTAAATTAATCTGTCTAATTTTTTATGAATAATACTATACTACAGGTGGGCGATATAATTTTTCAATTATCTCTTGAGAGAACAAATTTGACCTAAAGAGATTAAAGATCTGGTTGGAATAAATGGGGGCTTCCGGAATATTAAACTCAATAAAATTGATGTTTATTTGAAATGATTCATGAAAATTTAATTTGATAGCTTCTTGTTCCTTTTCCTGTTGTTGTCTTAGTTTTTTGGCAAGATAGCAATGTCCATGACACATGTTATTTTGCATATTACGCTGAATGCAAAGATATTTCTCAATGTAGTTTTGATTGTAATAGAAAGAAGTTGTTATTATCAAAGTCATGTTACTTTGAAATAGCATTACAGGTATTAACAAAAAAAGTATAATCTTCCTCATCAATAAAGAGACAATCAATCAAATTATGGTAATTAGGGCTGTCTTACAGAAAAGCGTTTTGGCTGTAAGTATTATAGTAAGATATGAACGATTATGCTAGAGGGGGGCGGAATAGGGTTTTGTTAAAACTTTTAGGATTTAGATTGGATGAATAAAGGCTAAATTCTGATTTTTCGGTTTCAGTTAGTTTAGTTATAGAAAAAATAAAAGTTATAGGACTAATATTAACAGCCTCTTGGAAATGCACTTTGAAGCTTTCTTGTTCTTTTTCTTGTTGTTGTTTTAATTTTTTTGCTAGATAACATTGTCCATGACAAGTATTGTTTTGCATATTACGCTGAACACACAGATACTTTTCAATGTAATGTTGATTATAAAAGAAGGAGGTCGTTATCAATAAGGTCATGTTACTTTGAACAAGCATAATAGGAATTAGCAAGTATAATAACAGTTTCTTCATTTCATTACAAATGTAGGTTAAGGAAAGGAAAAGATGAAATTTTACATACAATTAATTTATTGTTTAATAAAGGAGGTATTAAGAAGTATAGAATTTGTATTTTTGTAAGGTATCAAAATACCATATTAATAAAAAGATAATGGAGTTAAACTTAAAGCGCCCGTTGGCATTTTTTGATTTGGAAACTACGGGTGTCCAAGTATCAATTGATCGTATTGTAGAGATCTCAATTTTGAAGGTTTTTCCAGGAGGAAAGGAAGAAACTCTTACTATGCGAATTAACCCTGAGATGCCGATACCTGCAGAATCTTCTATGTTTCATGGTATTTATGATGAAGATGTGAAGGGTTTACCTACATTTCGGGATGAAGCAAAGAGAATAGCTGAATTTATTGCTGATTCAGACTTAGCGGGTTATAACTCAAATAAGTTTGATGTTCCTATGTTAATGGAGGAATTTTTAAGAGCCGGAGTTGATTTTTCACTAGAAGGTAGGTCATTTGTAGATGTTCAGAATATCTTCCATCAAATGGAGCAAAGAACATTAAAGGCTGCATATAGATTCTATTGTGATCAGAATTTAGATAATGCGCATACTGCGGAGGCTGATGTACGCGCAACTTATGATGTGTTAAAGGCTCAATTGAGCAAATATGAAGACGTGGAATATGAGGATAAGCATGGAAATGTATCTAAACCTGTAGTTAATGATGTGGATGCTTTGCATTCTTTTACAAATCTAAGTAAGCCGGTTGATTTTGCAGGTCGATTAGTATATGATGATGATGGTGATCCAACGATTAATTTTGGAAAACATAAAGGTAAAAAAGTAGTTGACATTTTTGAGGTTGAGCCAAGTTATTATGCCTGGATGCAAAACGGTGATTTTCCATTATACACGAAGAAGGTGTTGGAAAGTATCTGGAACGATTATAAGAATAAGAGGAGAGAGGAAAGAACACAGAGTCAGATGCAAGAATCAAGACAAGGAAATGTTGTAAATAAACAAATTAAGAAATCGGAGCCTGGAAAACCTATTACTACCGATATGTTAAAAGGCCTACAAGACAAATTTAAAAAATAAAGATTTAGCAAAAATTATGATTAATAAAGAACAAGAAGTTGAACGAGTTTCATGTTTAATTATTGGATCAGGACCAGCTGGATACACTGCAGCCATTTATGCGGCAAGAGCAGATATGAAACCTGTTATGTATACTGGTATGGTTCCTGGAGGACAACTAACCCAGACCACAGAAGTTGATAATTTTCCTGGATATCCTAAAGGAATTACGGGACCTGTTATGATGGAAGACTTGCGTGCACAGGCGGAGCGTTTTGGCACAGATGTTCGATTTGGATATGCTACAAAGGTTGACTTTTCGAAGGATGGAGGAATACATAAAGTAGAGATTGACGGAATAAAAACAGTTGAAGCCGAGACAGTTATTATAGCTACTGGTGCTACTGCAAAATGGCTTGGTCTTCCATCTGAAGACAAATATAATGGTTTTGGAGTTTCGGCCTGTGCGGTGTGTGATGGATTTTTCTTTAAGGGTCAAGACGTGGCGATAGTAGGGGCAGGAGATACTGCAGCTGAAGAAGCTACTTATTTAGCTAAGCTGTGTAGGAAAGTTTATATGCTAGTTCGTAGGGATGAGTTCAGAGCCTCAAAAGCGATGGTTCACCGTGTAATGAATACTGAAAATATTGAAGTATTGTATAATTCAGAAACGGTTGAAATTTTAGGTGATGGTCAAGTTGTTACTGCGGTTCGTGTGATCAATAATCAAACAAAAGAATTAAGGGATCTTGATGTTACAGGTTTTTTTGTTGCTATTGGTCATAAACCCAACACAGAATTGTTTCAAGAAGTTTTAGATATGGATGAAACAGGATATCTAATTACTAAACCAGATAGTACTGCGACAAATATTCCTGGTGTTTTTGCTTGTGGGGATGTTCAGGATCATGTTTTCCGTCAGGCTATTACGGCAGCAGGTACTGGATGTATGTCCGCATTAGAAGCAGAGCGTTATTTAATGGCAAAAGAAGATGTTGTAGCTGAAGCATAATTTATTATTATAGCAAGCAATTAAATAAAAAACCAGAAAATATTACTCGTTTTCTGGTTTTTTATTTAATTGAAATTTGTTTAGATGACTTTAAAATATTTTAAGGCATTCCAAATTCCATCATTATCTACATCATCTGTTATATAGTCTGCAATATCTTTTACTTCTTGGTTGGCATTTCCCATTGCAATTCCTGTCTTAACATGCTTTAGCATTGTTATATCATTTCCACCATCACCAAATGCCATAGTATTATCCAATTCAATACCAAAATGTTTACAAAAAATATCTATACCTACCTTTTTACTGAGTCCTTTGGGATTGACATCTGCAAATAGTGGGGTCCAGCGTGAAGCTAATGAATTGGGCATGACAGATTTCATAAATTCTTTTTCATCCTGTGGACCTAAAAAAATATTAGTTTGTAATATACTCGAAGTGTCAACAGTATCCATATCAACCAATTTTGGAACAGGTAAATTGAGATGAGCATACATACCGGCAATTTCAGGAGTTACATCATGAATGGTAATTTCTGTTTCAGACATAAACGAAAAGCTTAAGGGTTGTTTTTTAGCATAATCCATTACAGATTGTATATCTTGGCTATCAATTGCTTTCTTAAATAGCACTTCGAATGTATTTGTTAGGCAATACCCCCCATTGAAAGTAATATAGCCATCGAAATCTAAAAATTTGATATGATCAATACTATTGATGGAACGACCTGTTGAAAGTATTGTTTTGATTCCCTGAGTTTGCAAAAGTCTTATTGCTTCTGTAGTTGATTTCGGAACTTCATGTGTTTTGAAACTTAATAATGTGCCGTCGATGTCGAAAAAAACAGCTTTTACTTTAGAATTTAGCATTTACAAATGTACATCAAAAGCGTTAAAGTCCCTAGGATAACCTATGAAACCGAATAGTTAGGTATGATATATTTGTATCTTTGCTGTAAATTTAGAAAAATGTCGGTATACGAAGAGTATTTGGAATCCGTTGGAAAGCTTCTGGAGTCGGAAAAGTTATTGAAAATATCATTGGGTAATTATAAAGGTTTGGAGGATCACTTGAAAAATGTATATGTCAAACCTGTTATGATAAAACGTAACCTTATGTTATCTTTTGTTTATCGGTATAAAACGAAGGATATTACAAAGAATTATGAAATTCGAGAAGCTATATTAGAATTGAAACATCTAGGCGGTTACAAAGGTTTTAGGTTGATAAACTTTCATACGGTAGAAGAAAATGTGATTTTTCAAATAAATAAAAAGGGGGAATGGAGGGTTCAAAAAGAAAAGTTACAAAAGAAAGAAGAACTTAGCTATTCTCATGATAAGAAGAAGGAGAGGAGGCTGAATACTACTGAGAACTACTATTTGCATGAGTTAAATTTGACGGATGAGGAAGGAAACATTTATAAAAATGCACAGGATAAATGGAAGCAAATCAATCATTATATCGAGATTTTAAGTAGTGCGTTAATGGAGTTGCCTGAAAAGGAACATTTAAATGTAGTAGATATGGGAGCTGGAAAAGGATATTTGACTTTTGCTCTTTATGATTATCTCCAAAACAGCTTAAATAAAAAGGTAAATGTAGTAGGTGTTGAGTTTAGAAAGGATTTAGTTGATTTTTGTAATCAGGTTGCTTCCAACTCTGGCTTTAAAAAACTAAGTTTTGAAGAAGGGACTATTGAAAGTTATCAGTCGAATAATCCGATTGATATATTAATTGCTCTGCACGCTTGTGATACAGCTACAGATGATGCTATTTATAAGGGTATTCAAGATCAAGCTAGCTTAATTGTAGTTGCCCCTTGTTGCCATAAACAAGTTCGTAGGGAATTAGAAAAGGTTAAAGCGAAAAACGAACTTGATTTTATGACTAAATATGGTATTTACATGGAGCGTCATGCGGAAATGTTGACCGATAGTATTCGAGCTTTAATTTTGGAATATTATGGATATGAAACAAAGGTTATGCAGTTTATTTCCGACCAGCATACTGCAAAAAATGTAATGATTGTTGCATCCAAAAAAAAGACTGATTCTCAAAAGCAGATAGAAATTCTTGCTAAACTTAAAAATGTAAAATCATATTTCGGTATAAATTTCCAACACTTAGAGCTATTATGTTCTCTTGATAAGTAGCTAGTTACGATAATTATCTTAACTTAATATTTACATAAAAATGTTGAGCCTGTATATCAAATAATGGCTTTCTTTTACACGTTTATTATGAAATCAGTATTTCCAGATAATAGTCCAAAAAACCTGTGCTTTTAGGTCACAAAGTCATATCTTTGTGTTTTGAAAAATTGTTACGATGAGAATTTCTTATAATTGGTTAAAGAATTTTATTGATATAAATAAATCACCTGAAGAACTATCCTTAATTTTAACGGACATTGGTTTAGAGGTTGAGTCTTTAGAGGTGGAACAGAGTATTCCCGGAGGTTTAGAAGGATTAGTTGTTGGTGAAGTTGTTACTTGTATACAGCATCCTAATGCAGATAAATTAAAACTAACAACCGTAAATGTTGGTCAACCTGAATTATTGAATATAGTTTGTGGTGCACCAAATGTACGTGAAGGCTTAAAAGTTATTGTTGCACAGGTTGGCACTATTTGCCATCCAACCAATGGAGAGCCTTTTAAAATTACAAAATCTAAAATTCGAGGTGAGGTTTCAGAAGGTATGTTGTGCGGTGAGGATGAGATTGGTTTAGGCACTTCTCATGCTGGCTTGATTGAATTATCATCAGACGCGGCGATAGGTACATTGGTTAAAACCTATTTCAAGATGGAGGATGATTATTGCTATGAAATCGGTCTAACACCTAATCGTGCAGATGCAGCTTCTCATTTAGGTGTTGCACGTGATTTAGCTGCTTATTTTAGGTCATCCGTAAAAGGGATTAATACAGATACTTTTAAAGAGGTTGCTGAAGCAGGTACAAAAGTTCGCGTAGAATCGATAGAAAATGCTCCGCGTTATTCAGGAGTAAACATAAAAAACATTAAAGTTGGTGAATCACCTGAATGGTTAAGGAATAGATTAAAAGCTATTGGTATTCGTTCTATCAATAATATTGTTGACGTGACGAATTATATCTTACATGATTTAGGCCAGCCTCTACATGCGTTTGATTTAGATAAAATTGCTAGTAACGAGATAATTGTTCGAAATGCAAAAGAGGGGGAAGCTTTTATCACTCTTGATGGTGTTGAGCGTAAATTATCAGCTGAAGATTTAGTGATTGCGGATTCGGAAAAACCTATGTGTATTGCCGGTGTATTCGGAGGGAAAGATTCTGGAGTAACTGAAGCGACTACATCCATATTTTTAGAATCTGCTTATTTTAATCCGGTTTCAGTTCGTAAAACTTCAAAACGACATTCATTGAAGACGGATTCTTCATTTCGTTTTGAACGGGGAACTAATCCTGATATGACAGTTGAAGCCTTAAAGAAAGCTGCAATTTTGATATTGGAAATAGCAGGAGGTGAAGTCTCATCTAATGTTGTTGATTTATATCCTAATCCTATTAGACCATTTGAGTTTTCAGTAAGCTATTTGAATGTACAACGTGTGATTGGTAAAGATATTCCTGCAGAAACCATTAAAGAAATCATTGTAAGTCTTGGTATAGGAATAAAGAATGAAACAGAAAATGGCTTTGATGTATTAGTACCGGCATATAAAGTAGACGTTACACGAGAGATTGATGTGGTTGAAGAGGTGTTACGTATTTATGGCTATAATAATATTGAATTAAAGACTCAAATAAAAGCCTCTCTTAACACTTCTGAGAAACCAGATAGAGAGGTTGTCTTGAATCAGATAGCTGATTTATTGATCGCTAATGGATATCGAGAAATATTATCTAATTCATTGACGAAAAGTGATTATTTAGAAAACCCGGAATCAGGGGTTAAATTGTTGAATCCATTAAGTAATGATCTGGATGTAATGCGCCAGAACTTACTTTTTTCAGCATTAGTAGCAATTGGTTATAATCAAAAGCGTAGAAATTCTGATTTGAAAGTTTTTGAATATGGAAGGTCATATAACCTAGTGGATGGGACTTATGTAGAAAAGCAGCTTTTCTCTTTAGCAATTTCCGGACGGAAAGAACCTGAGCAATGGAACAATTCAAATGCGATCGTTAGTTTCTTTGATATAAAAGGAGCAGTAGATGATTTAATAAAACGTCTTAAAATAGAAGGAATTCGTTTAGAAGATTATGAAGGCAGCTATTTTGATTATGGTTTATCTTATAAGAAAGGCGATAAGGTATTAGTTTCATTTGGTTCTGTTTCTAAAAAGAATTTGCAGAAAGCTGATGTGGATGGTCCCGTATTCTTTGCTCAATTTGATTGGGATTTATTAATTAAAGTTATTAAAAAGAATAAAATTACCTATAGAGAGGTTTCTAAATTTCCATCTGTTCGTCGTGATTTAGCTTTACTATTAGATGATCAAATTAATTTTGAACAGTTACGTTTAATTGCCAATAAGACAGAGCGAAAGCTATTGAAAGATGTTCAAATTTTTGATGTCTATAAAGGGGATAAACTACCGGAAGGGAAGAAATCGTATGCTTTAAGTTTTATCCTTCAGGATGAAGAAAAAACACTTACAGACAAACAAATTGATGCGATTATTCAAAAATTAATTATTAACTTTGAGAAAGAAGTAGGCGCTTCGGTGCGCTAATAGAACATAAAAATAATTGCGAAATACTATGGCGTCTTTAACTTCCCAAATGAATGTTATCGTTGAGAAAACGAAAAATTTAATTCAATTGTGTGAAGCCTTGCAGGAAGAGAATGATTTACTGAAGTTAGAAGTTCAATCTTTGCAAGTGGCATTTGAGACGAGTTCAGATAAGGTTAAACAACTTGAGGAGAAGGTTAAAGCTATTACAGTTGCGAAAACTTTAGATAATTCGGAGATTGATAAGGATGCAATAAATGAAAAAGTACTTGATACAAAACGAAAAATTAACGATTTTGTGCGGGAAATAGACAAATGTATAAGTCTTTTGAAGTAAGGTTAAGGGGATTTTGATTTTAGGAAAGAAGAACTTATTACGTTATTAAGCTCAAAGAAAATGGGAGAGATTTCCATAAAAATAAAT
>JBEBRZ010000013.1:0-48450 GCA_040394615.1 Sphingobacterium mizutaii | reverse complement strand
GGCTTGCATAAGATTGTGGATCTCGGTGATTTTTGGGAAAAAACGACAGGATCCCCTATTCCATTAGGTGGAATTGTTATCAAAAGATCTTTGCCGGAGGAGGTAAAAAAGAACGTCAATGAATTGATCTGTCAAAGTGTTCAGTTTGGTTTTCAGAATCCAAAATCGGGGTTAGAATATATACGTGAACATGCTCAGGAAATGGAAGAATCGGTGATGTATAAGCATATTGAGCTGTACGTGAATAAATTCTCTGAGAATCTGGGAGAAGAAGGAAGAAAGGCCATAAATCAGATGTTTGAAAAGGCAAGAGAATTGAATTTGGTGCCTGCTACTGATAAAAATATATTTTTAGTAAAATAATTGATAAAAAAGGGTTAGGAACGCATTAGTTATCAACCTTAATAACTAAATTTGGCCGATTAATGTCAAAATGTCTGCCTAATTGATTTGGAGTCATTATTGTACATGCGAATAGAGAAATAGAAAATTATGTTAAAGTTTTTAAGCAAGTTATTTGGTAGTAAATCCGAAAGAGATATCAAAGGAGTACAACCACTAGTAAATAAAATCAAGGAAGAATATGAGAAATTAGCTGGATTGACTCATGATGAGCTTCGAGGGAAGACCTTAGAGTTTAAACAGCGAATAAGTACCTATCTGCAGGATATAGATAACGAAATTAATGATCTGAAAAACCAGGCTGACTCTTCTGAAGATATGGAGCAAAAGACTTCAATCTATGATCAGGTAGACAAATTGACAAAAGATCGTGACAAAAAGCTTGAGGAAGTATTGTTAGAAATATTGCCTGAAGCTTTTGCTGTTGTTAAGGATACTGCACGCCGCTTTACTGAAAATACTGAAATAGAAGTTTCTGCATCTGATTTCGATAGAGATATCGCCGCTCGCAAACCGAATGTTAGTATTCAGGGAGATAAAGCCATTTGGAAAAACTCCTGGTTGGCAGCCGGAACGGAAGTTACCTGGAATATGATCCATTACGACGTACAGTTGATTGGTGGTATTGTATTACACCAAGGTAAAATTGCTGAGATGTCTACTGGTGAGGGTAAAACCTTAGTAGGAACTTTACCTACTTACTTAAATGCATTAGCCGGACAAGGTATACACATCGTAACGGTGAATGATTACCTTGCTCGTCGTGACTCGGAATGGAATGGTCCAATTTTCGAATTTCACGGAATGAGCGTGGACTGTATTGATAAATATCAGCCTAACTCACCACAACGTCGCCAAGCTTACTTAAGTGATATTGTTTACGGAACGAATAATGAGTTCGGTTTCGATTACTTACGTGATAACATGACAAACACAAAAGAGTCTATGGTTCAGCGTAAGTTGCATTTTGCAATGATTGATGAGGTTGACTCCGTGTTAATTGACGATGCTCGTACACCATTGATTATTTCCGGACCTATTCCTATGGGTGATCAACATGAGTTCTATCAGTTGAAACCAAGGATTGAGCGTTTAGTAAATGCACAAAAAGCATATATCAATACGGTATTAAATCAAGCGAAAAAAGCAATAGCTAATAATGACACCGATCCTGAAAAAGGTGGTTTAGCATTATTCCGTGCTTATCGTGGTTTACCAAAAAACAAAGCTTTAATTAAATACTTGTCAGAGGCCAATCACCGTCAGATTCTTCAGAAGGTGGAAAACTTCTATATGGCAGAACAAAATCGTCATATGCCGAAGGCTGATGAGGAATTGTTCTTTGTTATAGACGAGAAAAATAATCAAGTAGAACTGACTGAAAAAGGAATTGAATTGATTACGGCATCAGGAGAAGATCCAAGCTTCTTTATTTTACCGGATGTAGGATCTGAAATTGCTGAAATCGAAAAAGCAGATATTCCTTTGGAAGAAAAAGCGAGTCAGAAAGAAGAGTTAATGCGTGATTATTCTGTAAAAGCAGAACGTATTCACTCTATCAATCAGTTATTGAAAGCTTATACTTTGTTTGAAATCGACGATCAATATATCGTTGACGAGGGTAAGGTTAAGATTGTAGATGAGCAGACCGGCCGTATTATGGATGGTCGTCGTTACTCAGACGGATTACACCAAGCTATTGAAGCAAAGGAAAATGTAAAAGTGGAAGACGCGACACAAACCTATGCGACCATTACATTACAGAACTACTTCCGTATGTACCATAAGTTGTCTGGTATGACAGGTACAGCGTCAACTGAGGCAGGCGAGCTTTGGGAGATCTATAAATTAGATGTTGTTGAAATTCCGACAAATAAATCAATTCAACGTGATGACCGTCAAGATTTAATCTATCGTACGGCACGTGAAAAATATAATGCTGTAGCACAAGAGATTCAGATTCTTACCGAGTTAGGCCGTCCGGTATTGGTGGGAACGACTTCGGTTGAGATTTCGGAATTATTGAGCCGTATGTTGAAATTACGCGGAATCAAGCACAATGTCTTGAATGCGAAATTACACCAAAAGGAAGCAGATATCGTAGCAGAGGCTGGCCGTCCTGGTCAGGTAACCATTGCGACGAATATGGCGGGTCGTGGTACTGATATTAAACTTACAGAAGAGGTTATTAATGCCGGTGGTTTAGCGATTATCGGTACAGAGCGTCACGAGTCTCGTCGTGTTGACCGTCAGTTAAGAGGTCGTGCAGGACGTCAGGGTGACCCGGGTTCTTCTCAATTCTTCGTTTCATTAGAAGATCCATTGATGCGTTTATTCGCTTCAGAGCGTATTTCAAACTTAATGGTGAAAATGGGTGTTGAAGATGGAGAGGTAATGCAACATAGCATGTTGACTAAATCTATCGAACGTGCTCAACGTAAAGTAGAGGAAAACAACTTTGGTATTCGTAAGCGTTTATTGGAGTATGATGATGTAATGAACTCTCAACGTTCAGTAATCTATACGAAACGTAAGAATGCATTGTTTGGAGAGCGTTTAGATGTAGACTTGAACAATACGATTTATGATGTTGTGGAAGATGTTGTATTTGAAGCGAAAGAAGACAATTCATTTGATGAATTCCAAATTGAAGTGATCCGTGTATTCGCGGTAAACCCTGAGATTACACAGGAAGAATTTGCGAGCGAATCCGTTGCTGATTTAGTAGAAAAGTTATTTACACAAGTAATTGATCATTATCACCAGAAAGCAAAAAACATTGCTACACAAACATTACCGGTGTTAACAAATGTGTTAGCAGAACGTGGTGGTATGATCGAAAATATCATTGTTCCTTTTTCAGATGGAATTCGTGGCATTCAAGTTGCTACTAATTTGCAAAAAGCTGTAGAGACAAAGGGTAAAGAAGTTTTCAAATCCTTTGAAAAAGGGATTGTCCTAGCCTTAATTGATGAGGCATGGAAAGAACATCTTCGTGAGATGGATGATTTGAAACAATCTGTTCAAAATGCTGTTTATGAACAAAAGGACCCAATCATTATTTATAAAATGGAGGCTTACAACTTATTTAAAACGATGTTGGCCGGCATGAATAAAGATGTAGTAAGTTTCTTGTTTAAAGGAGAAATCCCGGGACAGCAGCAGGAGCCTCAGAATATCCAGGCAGCTCGTCCAGAAGCACCTAAGGTAAAGGTTAAGGAAATCAAAGAAGAATTAAATTCACCAACAGGAGTGAGTGAGGAAGACTTAAATACACAGGAACCTCAAGTTACTCAGCCGATTCGTAAAGAACAAGAAGTTGGTAGAAATGATGAATGTCCTTGTGGTTCTGGTCTGAAGTATAAAAACTGTCACGGAAAACAAGGTTAATATAAAAAATGATATATAAAGGATTTATAGTAAGTTGTTTATTTCTGTTCGCTTTACTATCTGTTAGTAAAGCGCAGGAGAACAAGGTTGTAGTAGAGAAAGATTCTTTAATCGGTCTATTACAGGAGTATCGCGCATACTATTCTTTAAATCCTACTGCGGCAAAAGCAGTAAGTCTGGAACCTAAAACCATTGATAAATCGAAAGCAACTCGAGTGAAAGTCCGTGGTTTTAGGGTGCAGATCTTTTCAGGAACCAGTCGTAGCGAAGCTGAAAATGTACAAAACAGCTTTATACGTCAAAACCCTGATATGAATGCCTACCTTGACTATGTAGAACCAAACTATAGAGTTAAAGCCGGAGATTTTACCAGCCGTTCAGCAGCAACGGAATATATGAAACGTCTGCGGGGGCAATACAGAAATGTATTTGTCTTTGTTGAGGACGTTTGGACATGGCAATAATGGAGAAATATCATGTCAATAACAAAACAAAGAATTCAAGAATTAGCCAAATCCTATTTTCAGGATACGGTAAACAATAGAAGATTTCTTCACCAAAATCCAGAACTTTCTTTTGAGGAGTTTAATACTTCAGCATTTGTAAAGCAGATCTTAACTGATTTGGAAATTCCTTATGAAACAATGGCCAATACGGGTGTTGTTGCTATTATAAAGGGGGAATTACCGTCAGATAAAGTTTTGGCTTTAAGGGGTGATATGGATGCGCTTCCGATTACGGAAGTAGAAGGTCGATCCTATGGTTCTAATAATGTTGGTGTGATGCACGCTTGCGGGCATGATGTACACACCTCGTCTTTACTAGGCGTCGCTAAGATATTGAACGACTTAAAATCTGAATTTGGCGGAACGATTAAATTTATCTTTCAACCTGGAGAGGAACGTTTGCCTGGAGGAGCCTCTTTAATGATTAAGGAGGGCGTTTTACAAAATCCGGCACCACAAGGAATCGTTGGTCAGCATGTAATGCCATTCATCGAAGCAGGTAAAGTGGGTTTTCGATCAGGAAAATATATGGCCTCTTGTGATGAGCTGTTTATGACTGTTCGTGGTAAGGGTGGTCATGGAGCCCAGCCTCATCAGAACATTGATCCGATCGCTATCACCGCCCAGATTATTACGGCCATGCAACAGATTGTTAGTCGTAATGCTGATCCAAGAACGCCATCCGTTCTATCTTGGGGTAAAATAATTGGAAACGGCGCAACAAATGTAATCCCTGATGAGGTTTATCTGGAAGGTACCTTCCGGACCTTTGATGAAAAGTGGCGTGCAGACGCGCATGAAAAAATGACCCAAATGGCCGTGGGTATTGCAGAAAGTATGGGTGCATCTTGCGATTTTGAAGTACGAAAAGGTTATCCATTTTTAATAAATGAGCCTAAAATTACGGAAGCATCCCGTTCTTATGCAGTTGATTATTTAGGTGCTGAAAATGTAGTTGAATTAGATTTATGGCCGGCAGCTGAAGATTTTGCCTATTATTCACAAGAAACAAATGCTTGTTTTTATAGATTAGGTACTGGAAATGAGGCGAAAGGTATTACTTCTGCTGTGCATACACCTACATTTGATATAGAAGAAAGTGCCTTAGAAACTAGTATTGGCTTAATGGCCTATATCGCAATTCGATATTTAGGAGAATAAAATGTCCTCTCACCATATTATTCGGGAGAATCAGGAGCCAGCATTGTTTATTGCTGCCCCACATAGCCTGGCAGATGATTACTTAAATCAGCTGCTGGAGTGGAGCCCTACTGTTATTACACTTTCGGAACATTATGAGCTATTGAAATCTAGGGAAATTAAAATCGATGTCATTCTGGACAATCAAGCTTTAGACCCAGCTCTTTTAGAAGAAAACCTGACCTTACTACCCTACTCAACTTCTTATTGGCAAACCCTCTTTGATTACTTACAGGATAAGAAAAACTTTGCTGTTTATATTATTAATGATCAGGTTTCCAAAAATGAATTAGAAGCGTATTTAACAACGTTTACTATTATTTTACTTAAGGATAATCAAAAGTTTATGTTCTTGAAGAAGTATGAGAAATGGCATCCTAAAGGCAATATCTTAAAAATTAGTGACCTTGATCAAAAAGCAGAGAGCTTATCGAATTTAGACCCTATAGGCAATAATAGCTATCAGGTTATTGAAGATGGTTTTGTGAGTATTCCTGAACAAGACGATTTCCTTTTAATTGCGGAAGAGTTATGATAACAATTGCAAAAGCTTCAGTTAAGGATGCAGTGCTTATCCAGCAATTGGCTCATGAAATATGGTATCCGACCTATGAACCCATACTCTCCAAAGAGCAAATTGACTTTATGTTGGAAAAGATGTATTCAGTAAGCGCCTTAGAAGAGTCGATTAATCAAGAGAATACGGAATTCTTTCTTTTTCACGAGCACGATCTTGCAGTCGGCTTTATCGGTATGAAGAAAAAAGACGATGTATTGCGCATCGACAAGCTCTATTTATTACCTAGTACCCAAGGTAAAGGTTACGGCAAAAAGTTTATTGACTTTGCTGCCAAGGAAGCAAAGAAAATGGGTTTACAAGCGTTGGAATTGAATGTAAACCGCAACAATAATGCTTATTATTTCTACTTAAAACAAGGTTTTGAAGTCGTAGAAGAAGTTGATATCCCCTATTATCAATTTACGATGGATGATTATGTAATGAGGATGAAGTTGAAGTGACTTTTTGTCTTTAAAAAGGATTCTTTTTTATCATCCTTTTCACTGTGAGCCTTGTCACAGAGAGGGGAGTCGAACTGCGAACCGTACTCCCTCGAAAGTCTTTTGTCTTTTGTCTGTCGTCTTGTTTCTCTCTTATTCTCTCAATTTTTCTACCCTACTTGGAGTTTGTTCACCTTTGATAATTCCAATAGCTCCTTTGGCGATGGCTTCGATGCTTGACTTAATATTGTTTATATCTAAAGTGCTGACTTCGTCTTTCACGGTATGATAGTAGCTGTCTTTATCGATTTGTGATGTAGAAAAAGTATGTGCTGGAACGCCTAATGCTGCTAGAACAGCGTTGTCGCTGCGGTAGAAAAGGTTTTGCGTTGTATAAGGGTCCTTATGGAAGGTAAAAGCAGAACCTTTTAGGTTTTCTTGCATTAAGGATCCAAGATTGGAAGCGTCGTAACCTGTAATATAAAGACTATTTGGGCCGAACTTAGAATCTTTACCAATCATTTCAATATTGATCATGGCGACAACTTTGTCAGGATCTATGTTATTCGAGAAGTATTTAGAGCCGTACATCCCTATCTCTTCTGCGGTAAAGGCGACGAAGATTAATGTACGCTCATTGTTATTTAGCTTCTTATAGTACCTGGCTAATTCAATGACAGCTGTTGTTCCTGATGCATCATCATCTGCACCGTTGGCAATAGAGTCTTGTCCTACAGCCGGTAGAATGCCAATATGGTCGTAATGGCCAGAGAAAATAACATATTCATCAGGTTTAGATTTTCCAGGTATGATAGCTGCAACGTTAAACATCGGTTGCTCTATTTCAGCGATTTCTTTGTGGATAATATGCTGTGACGGGAGTTCATTACTAACGACAAAAACTTTTGTGTTTTGTTTTGGTTGAGCCTGATCTTTAAAATAGATCTCTTCGCGGGTATATATTCTTTTAAATCTTGCTAAAAGAGCTGCGTGTTTCGGATCTACCAAGATAATGGCTTTTGAAGTATCTTTCTGAACGATTTCTCTAAAGCGAGAGGAAAAATCATCATCGGCTGCAATTTTTAACTGTTTGTATTGATCGTGATTTTTAGCATCCGGGACATCGCCAATAATCATAAATTCATCAGGGGAAAGCTTTTTGTCGCCTAGTTTCACAAATTGATCTTTAACTGATTTTCTGATTACGGTAAAAGATTGTCTGAAATTATCTTCGGCATAAGGTTGTAATCCGATTTCTTTAAATTCAGAAGCAATAAAATCAGCGGCTTTTTCTATATCCTTCACATGTAGCGCAGAGCGGCCTTTCATGTCATCTGCGGCTAGGGTATTTATTATCCGTGAAATATTTTCAGTGCTTGTTACTTGGTTTTCCTGTGCGGAAGCTATATTAAGCGTTAGCAGCAGAGATAATAAAGACAATAGGTTTTTCATAGTTAAATATTTGTGATGAATTTAACAAAAAATCTAAACTATTGACAAACAGTTTCATTTTAAAAATGGTTATCTTTGATAAAAAGCAGACTATGAAAGAAATAAGCGTTCAAGAGTTAAAAGACAAGATGGATAACAATGTCGAGTTTCAATTAATCGACGTTCGTGAACCTTTTGAATATGAAGTTTCCAACCTTAATGGTATAAATATTCCATTATCAGGAGTTGTAATTGAATCAGACAAGATTTCAAAAGATATTCCTGTTGTTATACATTGCCGTTCCGGAAAACGTAGTGCTCAAGCAATTATGCTTTTGGAACAAGAAGGATTTACGAATTTATCGAACCTTCAAGGTGGAATATTAGCGTGGAAAGACGCATTTGATCAAGAAATGGATGTTTATTAAAAAACAGTAAATCAATAAAAAGCTCAAGGTTACCTTGAGCTTTTTATTTTTATGTCTTTTTATTAAACAAATTTCAACAGAAAAGGGTTTTTATTGATTTTTGTTAAAAAATCATGTTTTTATTAGATATTCCATTGTTAAAGTGATAAAACAATTAACTTTATATCACCATACAAAGGTAAATAAAAACACAATTTTATGTCCAATCAATCCAATACAACTCATAGCTTCTTCCAAGGGGTTGCACGCAATTTTGATAAAGCGGCAAAGTTCACAAAATTTTCTTCAGGGATCTTGAATCAGATCAAGGCATGTAATTCAATTTTACGAGTTAAGTTTCCGGTAAAAATCGGCGATAATGTCGAAGTAATCGAGGCCTATCGTGTTCAACATTCACACCACAAATTACCGTGTAAGGGAGGTATCCGCTTTAGTATGGAAGTGGACCAGGATGAGGTCATGGCATTAGCTTCTTTGATGACCTATAAGTGTGCTATTGTAAATGTTCCATTTGGAGGTGCAAAAGGTGGGGTGAAGATTGATTCAAAGAAATATTCAGAATATGACTTGGAAAAAATCACCCGTAGATATACCACAGAATTAATTAAGAAAAACTTTATTGGTCCAGGAACGGATGTCCCTGCTCCGGATTACGGAACAGGTGCCAGAGAGATGAGTTGGATCGTAGACACGTATACAACCTTAAATCCGAATGAAATTAATGCTCAAGCTTGCGTGACCGGGAAACCAGTTTCTCAAGGTGGGGTCCGCGGTCGTACAGAAGCAACAGGTTTAGGCGTCTTTTTTGGGGTAAAGGAAGCTTGTAAGGTTGTTGAAGATATGGACGCTTTGGGTTTAACCGTTGGTGTAGAAGATAAAAGAGTGATCGTTCAAGGTTTAGGAAATGTAGGTTACCATGCTGCAAAGTATTTTCAGGAAGCGGGATCTAAACTGGTAGGGTTGATTGAGTATGAAGGAGCAATTTACAATGAAAACGGCCTTGATTTAGAAGCGGTAATGGCTCATCGTAAACAAACAGGGTCAATTCTTAATTTTCCGGGAGCAACAAATATTGAAGATTCAACTAAAGGATTGGAATATCCATGCGATATTTTGATCCCAGCAGCTTTAGAGTCTGTGATTAATGGTGAGAATGCAGATAGAATTCAAGCCAAAATTGTTGGAGAGGCAGCAAATGGACCATTAACGCCTGAGGCCGATGAGATTTTCAATAGAAAAGGAGTTTTAGTTATTCCGGATATCTATTTGAATGCCGGAGGGGTAACAGTTTCTTACTTTGAATGGTTAAAAAACTTGAGCCACGTGCGTTATGGACGCTTGGAAAAACGTTTCTCTGAGAATATGTACGCTGAGATTTTAAATATCATTGAATCGATGACCAATCAAAAGGTTTCTAAGCTTGAACGCAAGATTATCTTAAGAGGTCCCGATGAAGTGGATTTGGTTTATTCCGGTTTAGAAGATACGATGATTGGTTCTTATCAGGAGATCCATCAGATTTGGAAAAATACAGAAGGAGTAGAAGATTTAAGAACTGCAGCATTTATATGTGCGATCAACAAAGTTGGAGAATCCTATAAAGAATTAGGTATTTTCCCTTAAGACATAGCAGGATTTTATCCTTAACTTTGTTTTATGAATAAATTATTTCACCAGACTAAACAGGCCTTCCTATTTAGTCTGGCTTTTTATATATTTTCTATACTACTATTTTTATTTAAAGTCGGGTTTGCTCCCATTCTTCTGAGTATCTCCACATTATTATCGCTGATTTGGGTTATATTAGTTTTATTGGAAGTCATACGTTCTCCGAGAATCAGCGATGGCGAACGAATACTCTTAGTCTTGTTTATCATTTTAGGGAATGTAGTAGCAGGAATCGTATATTTTTATTTCATAAGGGAACGAGTAACTGGTTATAAAGTAATAAGAAAGAAATGACGAAGAATTTTATCTTGAATTTAGCACTCAACTTAGGGATTGTCTTTTTAGTTTTAAGTGCATGGGCAGGTTATAACAGTGGACAGATGCTCTATTTAGGGATTTCTATTGCTTTATTAGTGGTTTTAATATACTTTAAAGTTGTTTTATTGAAAAAAGTAAATCGTGATGTTCGCGCCAAACAAGAGGAAAGAGCAAGGTTGATGCAGCAAGAACAGAAAAAGAGAAAGAAGAAGTAGGAGTATTTAGACAACAGACACCAGATAACAGACATTAGACTTTTCAGAGTTTGTTGAAGACACGCAGCCACGGCGGTGAGGGACCGAGAATTGCTATAGCGGCTTTGCAGAACAAAGATTCTTAAGCATGCCTTAGGTGGATATAAAAGAAACAGGGTCCGGTATTATTATTACCGGACCCTGTTTCTTTTATATTCTTAATTCCTTTATTTTACAAAAGGAGGTTTTTTAACAACCGCTTTGATTGGTTGGTTACGGATAGAAATAAAGATCTCTGTTCCGTCTTTGGCGAATGCCGTATCGACATAACCTAAACCAATCGATTTTTTAAGGGATGGAGATTGTGTTCCTGATGTTACACGACCAATTTTGTTTCCTTCTGCATCTACGATCTCATAATCATGACGTGGAATACCTCTATCGATCATTTCTAGACCTACTAGTTTTTGGGCGACTCCTTTTTCTTTTTCAGCTTTTAAGTTTTCGGAGTTTACAAAGTCTTTCGTGAACTTAGTAACCCAGCCTAAGCCTGCTGCTAAAGGAGAGGTATTATCATCGATATCATTTCCATATAAACAGAATCCCATTTCTAAACGTAGAGTATCTCTTGCACCTAAACCGATAGGTTTAATGCCATATTGTTTACCGGCTTCCATTATTGCATTCCATACTTGTTCTGCATGCTCATTTGCTACATAGATTTCAAAACCACCAGCACCAGTATAACCGGTTGCAGATACTAATACGTTCTCTATTCCTGCAAATACACCCTTTTGGAAGGAATAATATTCCATTGGAGCAAGATCAATCTCCGTAAGACTTTGCAATGCATCTGCTGCTTTAGGTCCTTGAACCGCAAATAATGATGTTTTATCTGAAATGTCTTTCATTTCTACACCGAAAGTGTTGAATTTGCTAATCCAGTTCCAGTCTTTTTCGATATTAGAAGCATTTACAACCAATAAGTAGGTTGTGTCGTCAATTTTATAAGTTAGGAAGTCATCAACAATTCCTCCGTTTTCATTAGGTAAATAACCATATTGAACTTTACCATCATAAAGTTTGGACGCATCATTAGATGAAACTTTTTGGATCAGGTCCAGAGCTTTTTCACCTTTTAGTATAAACTCGCCCATGTGGCTTACATCAAACATCCCTACAGCTGTACGAACAGTTTCATGTTCGTCGTTTATACCAGAATATTGTACCGGCATATTAAATCCAGCGAAAGGAACCATCTTCGCACCTAAGGCGATATGAACGTTTGTTAACGCAGTATTTTTCATGTTAATTCAATGAGATTTTTATTACAAAAATAGGAAATTAAACGAGAAAAAGGGTGATTTACTTAAAGTTAAGTAATTTTAAGACAATCGGTTGAAATAATGAAAAAATGGCAATAAAATGGGTTTGTGGGGTTATTTTCGTGAAATAGAAATCCGTTTTACAGCGTCTGAAACTACACGATAGGGTTAATATCAATGATATCTAAGGCCCTTTTAAATTCCGGCTGAACCTTCGCTACAATAAGTATGTTTTCTTGTGATCTTGGATGTTGAAAAGAAAGGGATTTTGCATGAAGTAACATCGTGTCGTGCTGGAAAACTTCTTTCCATGCTTTGTTTTGTTTATTGCAACCATGAGGTCTGTCGCCAATGATCGGATGGAATATATGGGCAAAATGTCTTCTGATCTGGTGCATTCTTCCTGTCTCAGGTTTTGCTAGTACCAAGGAATATCGTGATGTTTCATGTTTGCCTAAAGGAAGGTTTATTTCTGTAGTTGCCAGTGTTTCATAATAAGTGACAGCGTCTTGAACAGTTCCGTTTTCCTTTTTTAAAGGGTAATCGATACAACCGTTAGGGTCTGTATGTCCGCGGAGGACAGCTAAATATTCTTTTTTAATAAGGTTTTGGGAGAAGGCTGTTTGTATAGCGCTATCCATTTCTTTATTCAGCGAAAAAAGAAGAACTCCTCCTGTTTTTCGGTCTAAACGATGTGCGGGATATACCGTTTTTCCTATCTGGTCCCTAAGTATTTGTAAAGCAAATTCGGATGTATCAGCGGCGATAGAAGATCTGTGAACTAATAAGCCATGGGGTTTGTTGATCGCTATAAGATCTTCATCTTCGAACAGAACTTCAAGCATTATTGATTTTTTAGTGCCTCAAGTAACGAAGCTGCTTTTTCATCTAGTTTTGAACTTATCCAAACCTGATTGAAAAGTCCTCCCCCAATAATTATGTCTTCGCTATTCCATTTTATTTTGGCTAATGAAAACAGGTAGTAATTTTCTGTATATGTATAATTATTGACAAATTCTTTAACGACCTGATCACCAAATAGCATCATTCCTAAATCTATGGCATCCTTATGTCTGTAGTCCAGCTCTTTTTTTAGGATATTCTTAGTTTTTAGCACCAACTTTTCGCTGATTTTTTCCTTTGAAGGGTTGGTTAACACTGCCGCAAGCAAAATGATTACACCCAGTAAGGCAAATATTCTAGTTTTACTCATTCTACAAAAATAGATTTATTTGATCAATTCAGATTAAAATATCAACCCAAATAGCCAAATGCTCAAAGCATACATGAGGTAAATAAATAATACGATGATAATGAATAGGACTATTCCCAGGGTAAATAAGATTTTTTTGGCGCTTCCCTGATGCTTATTTTCAAAATAATGTTCCTTGAGAAGGTTGATATTCTTTTCATTGGCTTTGTTGAAGAAGTCAAAGATGTTGCCGAAAAGAGGTATGGATCCCAATAGGGCATCCCATGTTACATTTAATAACATTTTGACAGCAACCTTGCTACTGGCTCCATTTCTATACATAACAGAAACAAGAACAAGCGAAATGACAAAAGTGGCAATTTGTCCGCCAAAGGGGATAAAATTGAGGATTGGGTCGAGACCAAAACGGAAGTTCCCAATTTTAAAACGACTATCCATTAAAACAGATAGTCGTTTTACCCAAGCAAAATCTTTATTGATTTTTTCTAAATTATAAACAGGATTTTTGTCCATTTTATTTTAGCTCAAAAACAGCATCGATATTACAAGTAAGCTTGATAGGTTTTACTTCTAATTCTAAGCTTTGCTGATCTGCCGCGGCTCCTTCAAGTGACGTTTTTGCTGCCATTGCGTAGGCACGAGGCTGAGGCATAATATCATTCCAGTTCATTGAACTATTATCGTTAATCATAATAACTTTACCTACGGTTTCTGCATCGGCAGCAGCAAGAATCTCCGCATTTGTTCTGGCATCTTTTACAGCTGTAGTTTTCAGCTCTTTTTCGATTTCTCTTTTTTGCGAGTGATCATAACCTGAGATGTTAGTACTTTGAAGACCTCTTGCATCTACTTCTTCTAACATCGTGTTTAAATTCTTTAGGTTGGTAACCTTGATTCTGTATTGTCTGGCCTGAAGTAGTTCGTTTGTTTTCTTTTTATCTGAAGTATTATAACTATAAATGTTTTGAACCGTAAAATCTTCCTTTTTTACACCGTTTTTCATGGCGGCATCAAAAAGTTGCTTTTCCAATTGGTCGATTTGGACTTTTTTCTTCGTATTTCCATCCTGGTAATACTCTTTCAGAGAAATTGAGAGATAAACAATGTCTGGTGTTACCTCTTTTTCAGCATATCCCCTAGTGGCTACTCTCCTAGTGTTTTCCATGGTCGTTGTTTGTGCATTTGCGGATATAATCATTCCCAAAAGTGCAATTAGCGTAAGTATTTTTTTCATATCAATCTAAATATCTATGCTATATGACAAAAACCTCTCCAATTTGCTGAAGTCGGGTTTAGTTATCGTATATTTGCTAAATTTTTAATCTTTTGTGGATTAAATTTAATCGGTATTCAAAAAATAATGATACCTTTAAAAAAACAATAGTAATTATTATGCAAGAAGGAGTAGTAAAATTCTTTAATGAAGCCAAAGGTTTCGGTTTCATCATTCCAAATTCTGGCGAGAGTGAAATTTTCGTTCACGTTTCTGGATTAGTAGACAAGGTTCGTGAAAACGACCATGTTTCTTACGAAGTACAACAAGGTCGTAAGGGACTAAACGCGGTAAATGTAAAGCTTATCTAAAAAATTAGATTCAATATATATTTATTGTGGAAACCCGTTGAAGTCAAACTCAACGGGTTTTTTCGTGGGTTTATTTTTCAAAAATTTCTTCGAGAATGTACAACGAGTTCAGCTCGCCGAAATTTTCGGTATGTAACCTGTAGTAATCGACTAATTTTTGCAGCAAATACGAACGATCTTCCCGACTTAATTTAATTTTGTTACAATTTGTGAATGAGCTTTGCATGATTTCTCTGAAATAGGAACTATAGGGTTCCTGAAGAACATACACATGTGCCGGAAGCTTATGAGAAAACTGACCTTCGATTAAATCAAAATAGGGTTGTTCGGTAAGAATTGGTTTGAAACCTAAATAGTGAGAAAGTTTTGCCAGAAAAACGAGATGATAATTAGCGAGGCCTGTATTGGCTTCATCCAACCAAATAATAGCATTTTCCAAAAATTGGAAAAGATGAGGTTCAGGATTCTGATGTCTGAGGACTTTATAAAGGATTTCATTTAAAAACAGTGCAATAGAGCTTTTAACAATATCCAGAGGAATGGTGCGAAGAGTTGGGATTTGCTGCGCTTCCTTAATGCGTTGCAGATTATTGTTCTCTTTATTATAAACAACTAATTCTAATAAATGAAAGGGCTGGAGCATATTGTTTGATATCTTAGCCTTTGGTTTTCGTGCACCGTTTATCAGGTAAGATTGCAGTCCGAGAGTCTCTGTATAAATCTGGGCTACGACACTACTTTCGGAATAGTTTGTTACCCTTAGGGTAATCCCCTTTGTTTGTTGTAGCATAAGTCCCCCTATCCTATTTTTTGCCGGATTTACGTTCTTCTAAAATGGAATTACGATCTATTTTTCGAAAAATGCGATATATTAAAGTAATAAATCCTACACCAAAAGAAATAACACCAATAATTAAGAGAATTCTGTACCAGATGTTATCTGTTTCTATGAGTTTTATGCCATAATAGAGGCAGATTATGCCTATAGCGGTAAAACAAATGCCTCTTACTAAAAACTTGTTCATTGTGAATTGTTGAAAACTATTGTTAGGTGCTTTGTAAATTATAGCGCAAAATACAGTATTTTTGTTAAATCTAAGGTCCTTTCTGACTAAATTAAAAATAATTCGATATTTATTATTGTATTTCCCAAAAGAAATATAGATATTTGCACACTCGTTTCCAAGGAACGATAATTGAATTAAAGACAACAATAAAAATCGAATATCATGTCAAGAATTTGTGATTTAACAGGCAAGACGGCATTAAAAGGAAATAACGTATCTCACTCGAACGTTAAAACCAAGCGTAAATTTTACCCAAATTTACAGACTAAACGTTTCTATATTCCTGAAGAAGATCGCTGGATTACATTAAAAGTATCTACTTCAGCAATAAAAACTATCAACAAGAACGGTATTACAGCATCTATCGACAAATTTATTAAAAGAGGTCGTATTTAATAGGTAGTAGCCTGTTATATCAACAGAACATAGAATCATGAAATTCACCCGTGAGGGTATAAATAAAGTAGGCAATGGCAAAAAAAGGAAATAGAGTACAAGTTATCTTAGAGTGTACTGAGCACAAAGAAAGTGGTCTTCCAGGAATGTCTCGTTACATTACCACAAAGAACAAAAAGAACACAACTGAGCGTTTGGAGTTGAAAAAATTCAACCCTGTATTGAGAAAAGTAACAGTTCACAAAGAAATTAAGTAATTAACGGATTGGGTCTTTAAGGTCCATATTAAAAATATAATACCATGGCAAAGAAAGCAGTTGCATCATTACAAAAAGGTGGTGGTAAAGAGTTTACTAAAGTAATTATCACTACAAAATCTGCAAAAACTGGCGCTTATACTTTCAAAGAAAGTATGGTACACAATGACAAAGTAAAAGAGGTTGTTGCTGCGGCTTCTAAATAAGCAGTTAGATATTCCTTTTTTTAAAGTTTTTCTTTAAAAATCTTATAATTAGCCGTTTTGGGGAGAACCAAAAGGGCTTTTTTAATATTCTGTATTTGAGTATCTTTGGCATAAAGCAGGACCATTATCTATAACATTTCCATCATGGGATTATTCGATTTTTTTAAAAAGAAGCAAGAGACAGTAGAGGCTCAGGAAGCCCTAGACAAAGGATTGGAAAAAACCAAAGAGGGTTTTTTCTCAAAAATTACGAAGGCAGTAGTTGGAAAGTCTACCATTGATGATGATGTTCTGGACAATTTAGAAGAGGTTTTAGTTACTTCTGACGTAGGTGTTACCACAACATTAAAGATCGTAGATCGTATCCAAAAGCGCGTTGCAGAGGATAAGTATGTGAGCACGGATGATTTGAATCGATTATTGAAAGATGAAATTCAAGGTCTCTTAGCTGAGAATAACAGTAATGACTTCGAAACCTTTGAATACGGAAATCAGAAACCGTATGTCATTATGGTGGTTGGGGTAAACGGTGTTGGCAAGACCACTACTATCGGCAAACTGGCACATCAACTGAAAGAAGCGGGAAATAAGGTTGTTTTGGGAGCTGCTGATACTTTCAGAGCTGCGGCGGTTGACCAAATTCAACTTTGGGGCGACCGGGTTGGTGTACGTGTTGTAGCACAACCCATGGGATCTGATCCTGCATCGGTTGCATTTGATACAGTGAAATCCGCAGTAGCGAATGGTGATGATGTCGCTATTATCGATACGGCAGGCCGTTTGCATAATAAGGTGGGCTTGATGAACGAATTAACGAAGATCAAAAATGTTATGCAAAAGGTAATTCCTGATGCACCACATGAGATTTTATTAGTTCTGGATGCCTCAACAGGTCAAAATGCAATTGAACAAGCAACTCAATTTACACAAGCTACCGATGTCAATGCATTGGCATTAACAAAATTAGACGGAACCGCAAAAGGTGGTGTCGTTATCGGCATCTCTGATCAATTTAAAATTCCTGTTAAATACATTGGAGTGGGAGAGAAGATCGGTGATTTGCAATTATTTAACAAAAAAGATTTTGTAGACTCACTATTTAAGTAGGCTACAGTACTATATGAAAACGAAAAAAGCTAAAATAGCTCCAAACATCATTAAACCGAGAGTAAACGTTGTAACCTTAGGTTGTTCAAAGAATATTCACGATAGTGAGGTCTTGATGGGGCAGTTAAAAGGCAACCAGATGGAAGTCGTTCACGAGGCTTCTAATATCCAGGCAAACGATATTGTGGTTATCAATACCTGTGGTTTCATTGATAACGCGAAACAAGAATCCATTGATACTATCCTGCAGTTTTCGGAGCTAAAGGACCAAGGAAGGGTGAATAAGGTGATCGTGACAGGATGTTTATCAGAGCGCTATAAGCCGGATTTACAATCAGAAATTCCAAATGTTGATGCTTTTTTTGGGACAAATGACTTGCCGGATTTATTGTCCACAATCGGTGCTGATTATAAGCATGAATTGTTAGGCGAGCGCTTATTGACTACACCGTCTCATTTCTCTTATTTCAAAATTGCTGAAGGTTGCAACAGACCATGTTCATTCTGTGCAATTCCTTTAATGCGTGGGAAGCACGTGTCGAAATCAATTGATGATCTAGTAAAAGAAGCGAAGTTTTTAGCATCTAACGGTACGAAAGAACTCATTTTAATTGCGCAAGATTTAACTTACTATGGTTTAGATATTTATGGCAAGCGGAATCTTTCAGATCTAATGCGTCATCTATCAGATGTTGACGGAATTGAGTGGATTCGTTTACAATATGCTTATCCTTCCGGTTTTCCGATGGATATTTTAGATGCCATGAATGAGCGTTCTAATATCTGTAATTATTTAGATATGCCATTGCAGCATATATCAGATCGTATGCTTACTTCAATGCGTCGTGGCACAAGTAAACAAAAGCAGATTGATCTGGTTAACAAGATCAGAGATAAGGTGCCTGATATAGCATTAAGAACTACTTTGATTTGTGGGTATCCTGATGAGACCGAACAAGATTTCCAAGAAATGCTGGAATGGGTTGAAGAAACGAGATTTGATCGTTTAGGATGTTTTACCTATTCTCATGAAGAAAAAACCCATGCTTACGACTTAATGGATAATGTTCCGGAAGAAGTGAAACAAGATCGCGTGGATCAGATAATGGATGTTCAGCAGGGTATTTCCTATGACATCAATCAAGAGAAGGTTGGAAAAACGTTTAAAGTTTTGGTCGATAGGGTAGATGGAGATTATTTTATAGGTAGAACGGAATTTGATTCACCGGAAGTAGATAATGAAGTCGTATTGGAGGCTAAAACCAACTACGCACGAATCGGAGATTTTGTCCAAGTACATGTAGATCGGGCAGAAGATTTTGATTTATATGGTAATATTGTCAAATAATGATAACTTTTGTGGCGAGTAGTCTTGCTTTTTTTAAATTTTTGTACTTTGTATAATATTGCGTATACTTTGTAAAAGTTTAAAAGAGGTAAATGAAAGCCACATATATTGATTACAGCGACACAAACAGCTTCTCCAAAACCCTAATTTCATACCTGAACCGAAATGAAGCCTTAGCTGATTTTTATGGTAATACTCCAGATATTGAAGGCTTTAGGGATCAAATAAGTCAGAAAAAAAATTTTTCTCATCGCGAGACCCTCATTCGGATTTTGTCGGATCAATATGGAGATCTATTAACTTCCTCTCCCGAAGTAGCCCAGAATATTCTTCGTTTAAAAAACAGCAATACTTTTACTGTTACTACCGGGCATCAGCTGAATATTTTTACAGGGCCCTTGTATTTTATCTTTAAGATTGTTACTGCTATTAAATTGGCTGATGATTTAAAGAAGGCTTTTCCTGATTATGATTTTGTTCCGGTTTATTGGATGGCGACAGAAGATCATGATTTTGAGGAAATCAATCATACCAGAGTATTTGGAAAGAAAATAACCTGGGATGTTGAGGCGACATCTGCAACGGGGAGAATAAGTACGGAAAGCATTGTTGAAACGGTAAAACAATATTGTAATACTTTCGGGCTTTCGGAAAACGCTACTGAATTAACGGAACTGGTTGAAGAAGCCTATTTACAAAATAAAAGCCTCGCTGAAGCGACTCGTATCTTCGTAAATTCTCTTTTTAAACAGTATGGTCTGATTATTATAGATGCTGACAGAAAGGAACTGAAAAAACTATTTGTTCCGATTATGGAGCAAGATATTTTGAAAGAAAAAAGCTTCAAAGCCATTGAAGAGACTTCCGAGAAACTTCTTAATGCCGGTTTTTCTACTCAGGTTCACTCCCGGGAGATCAATTTCTTTTATTTGACGGACGAATTTAGAGAGCGCATTGTGCGAACTGAGGATGGTCGGTTTGAGGTTTTGCATCAAGGATTGTTTTTTTCGGAGGAAGAGATCAAAAAAGAAATACATAGTCATCCGGAAAGGTTTAGCCCTAATGTGGTGATGCGACCAATGTATCAAGAGGTTATTTTACCGAACTTAGCATATATAGGCGGAGGCGCAGAAATTGTATATTGGCTACAACTCAAGGCTAATTTTAAACAATATTCAGTTCCGTTTCCGATATTAATTCCCCGGAACTCAGCCTTAATAACAGATGATCAGGTTGCAAGTAAGATATTTAGATTGGATTTTACCTTTAAAAGTATCTTTAAACCTTCCGACATCCTAAAGAAAGATTATGTAAAACGTATTACTAAGCATCGTTTAAATTTACAGGATGAATGGATGGAATTTAATGCCATTTTTGGAAAAATAAAATTGCGGGCACATAAAATAGATCCGAGCTTAGGTCCAAGTACAGATGCCGTAAAAGCAAGACTTAAGAAAGCAGTGAATAACCTGGAAAAGAAATTACTTAAAGCAGAGAAGCGAAATCATCAGGATGCTTTGATTCAGATTGATAGGGTAAAAGACAAGTTATTTCCGAATGGCGTTTTGCAAGAACGTTCGGAGAATTTTGCAGAACTTTATTTAAAGCATGGTTCTGAATTAATTCCAGACCTTGTTAAGAACTTTAACCCATTAGATTTTAAATTCACTATCCTTTATTAAGATGGAACAAGAAAAATTATTAAGGAGTAATTTTTATCGATATTATTCAGAGAAAGCCATGCTGAATGATGCTGATTTTGAGCAACTACTTCCATATTTTGAATTTAAGGATATTCCCCACAATCAATATATTCTTAGAGCAGGAGAGGTTTGTAAATCTTTTTTATTTGTTGAAGAGGGTTTATTACAATTCCATTCTTTAGACGAAAAAGGAGGGGAGCATATTCTACAGTTTGCACCGGAGGAGTGGCTGGTGTCTGACCGCTCCAGCATGTATTTTGATGAACCCTCCTTGCACTATATTAAAGCGATAGAACCAAGTAAAGTCGTCTTCATGCATCCAAATTTCTTTCTGGAGGCAGGAAAGTTGAAGTATGAATTTTCTGTTTTTACGGAAAGATCATTACAACGGAGTGTCTATTTCTTACAACGTCGAATCAATTCTTTATTGGCGATGACTGCTAAAGAGCGTTATTTAGAGTTTATGGCGCTTTATCCCAACCTTTTACTCCGCGTTCCACAATGGATGATTGCTTCTTATCTTGGGATTACACCAGAGAGTTTAAGCAGAGTAAGACGGGAAATTGCTAAAGACAGCTTTTAACAGACAAGAAACATTTTAGGCAGAAATTATTTTAAAATAGTTCTGCCATCATACATCTTGCACTACCACCACCATATTTTTCAATGCTAAATAGGGGAGCATGAACAATCCTGCCATACTTTTCTAATTTTTCAATTTGCTTTTCGGAGAATGAATCATAAGCCTGAGAACTCATACAAATCAGAGGGTCTCCGTCGATATTCTTCACTTCCAGAATATTCCCGGCAAAGGAATTCATCTGTTCTTCGGAGATTTCTATCAGCTCTCTTCCTGAAGAAATTAACTGTGATTTCACGAGCTCTCTTTCTTCAGCGTTTCGAATGGTATCCAGACAAATTAAACTGAAGTTTGTGCCAATTGACATCATTACGTTTGTATGGTAGATGGGCAGAAAAAGATCACCTACTTGCTGTGTTGAATTGAAAACAATGGGTTTATACTCCTGATCTTTGCAGAATATCATAAATAATTCTTCATTTGCTCTTTCGGAAATTGAGCAATATGCGATCTTATTTACCCGATCTAATATCATTGATCCGGTACCTTCTAAGAACATATTTCTGTCCTCATATACCGTGTAATCCTGGATAATTTCATAGTGCTTACCCGCCATATCCAACTTGCCTACATAATTCAGTAGTCTTTCATTTCTACGGTTTTCTGCAAACATTGGGTATATAATTGCTTTATTATAATGGAAAGAGATAACGTTATTTGGGAAAATACTATCAGGAGTATCTAACTTTCCCGAATCCTGAACGACAAAAACCTTGATACCAGCCTCCTTAAGAGCCTTGACAAAATTATCAAATTCAGCAGCAGCAAGATCAGCTAGCCGATCTGTTCTTTCGTTTTCAGCTTGGAAATAATTATTAACCGCTGTTTCCTCATTTCGACGAAAGAAAAATGGTCTTACCATTAATAAACTATTAGTCGTTTGCATCATCTATTCTCTAATTAATGGTAAAGTAGAACAACGAAGTAATCCTTCTTGTTTTCCTATTTCATGATAGGGGATTTCTTCTACAATAAAGCCTTGCTGCCTCAACCAGGTATTTAATCTGTTAAATCTTTTTTCACTCACAATTACATTAGGCGCAATTGAGAATACATTAGAAAACATTTCGTACATCTCCTCGGCAGTAATCTGAAAGAGGTTTTCTTTTCCGAAAAGGTTAATTAGGTAGTCTGAATCTTCTTTTTTGCTAAATCCACCTGGAAATATAATAGCTTTATCTTGACCAATAGGTTGAAAACAACAATCTAAATGTAACGCATTAGCTTTTGGGTCTACCATGGATTTAATAAGATCAAAAGCTTTGACGGTTTTATGGGGGAATAAGTTTTTTATAAAATCGACGCCCTCTTTATTTGTTCTGGCCGTATTTATATTTGAGTAGTCTTTGCCACTATATGTTCCGATAAAAATAAAATCTTTCCATAGTATAACATCTCCACCTTCCATATGAACATTTTCAGGGGCAGAGATGAACTTATCGGGATTAATTAAGTCGATAATGTATTGTATCGCTTTCCATTCTTGCGCACGATCAGGAAGGATGTTTGATTTGATGAAAAGATCATCAATTACAAAGCCGATATCCCGGGTGAATATTTGATTGAGGTTGGGAATAACTTCCGGACGATACACTTTTACTCCATATCGATTGAGTACATCGTTGAAGGCTGTTAATTCATTGACCATATCATGTTCCGTAGGATAAGTACCGGCAAGTATATGTTCTAAGGATTTCGGGTCGTACGCTTCTTCAGCTTTTGGCGTGGGGCCGTTGCGGTCAGCAATACCTAATATTACAGCTTGTAAACGATTGGTTTCATTCTTAACATTCAATTTTAACATATAATTTAAGCCTTGATTTCAGCCTAAATTAACAAAGATTCCCATTTTAAATATGACTACAAAAATTATTGTAAATATTTAATTTTTAGTTCTTTAATAATGCATATTAAATAGTAAAGTAGGGGATTTAGATGCTGAAAATGGAATGATTTTAGGGTTTAATTGCCTTTTTTTTAATGCTTAGGTCACTTTGCTTTTTAAGAATAGGATTTATCCTCAAGCTTTAATTTAAGGGTTTCAAAATTTATTCTAAAATATACTAATGTATTGTTAATTGAAGGTGGAAATCATTGTTTGTAATTCAAAGAAATGTGCAATCGATTGCTTTGTTAATAAAAGTATTCGAGGGGGAGGTGCACATTAAATTTACCTTTAAAATCCGTATCTTTGCACATCTAAATTTTTAAACAGGATTTCTGTTGAAATATTTTGGATAACAGATAGTTAATCAGTCTCAAAAGTTACAATCAATACTTAAAATGAGTAACGTATTTTACCAAGAAAAATTTGAGGATCGTCACAATGGTCCTAGCTCTACACAGGTAGAGGACATGTTAAACGTGCTTGGTGTAGGATCGGTAGATGAGTTGATCGATCAAACGGTTCCTGCACAGATTCGTAAAAAAGAACCATTAGATCTTCCTGCTGCATTAAGTGAGGTTTCTTATTTAGAGAAAATAGCTCAGATAGCGGAAAAGAATAAGGTTTTCAAATCTTATATCGGTCAGGGTTATTATGATGTTGTCCTTCCGGGAGTTATTCAGCGTAACGTTTTCGAAAATCCAGGATGGTATACGCAATACACACCTTATCAAGCAGAAATAGCTCAAGGTCGTTTACAAGCCCTTTTAAATTTTCAGACGATGGTGTCTGATTTAACCGGATTGGAAATTGCGAACGCTTCATTGTTAGATGAGGCAACAGCTTCGGCAGAAGCCATGTTTATGCTTTATAGTACACGTAAGCAAAAAGATGCTAATGTATTCTTGGTAACTCCAAATATTTACCCGCAGACTTTAGATGTTCTTCAGACTAGAGCGGTTCCATTTGGTGTTGAAATTCGTGTGGCAGATTTAACAGTTGAGCATTTGACAGATGATGTTTTCGCTGTATTTGTTCAATATCCTGCAGCTGATGGTACAGTAAATGATTATAAAGAATTTACAGCCTATGCTCATGATAAGGAAATCACAGTTTGTGTTGCTACAGATTTAATGTCTTTGGCATTATTAACTCCTCCGGGAGAATGGGGCGCCGACGTGGTTGTAGGGAACTCACAGCGTTTTGGTGTTCCAATGGGATTTGGTGGTCCTCATGCTGCATTCTTTGCTACTAAAGACAGCTATAAACGTAATATCCCTGGAAGAATCATTGGTGTAACTTCTGATTCAAACGGTGAATATGCATTACGTATGGCTTTGCAAACACGTGAGCAACATATTCGTAGAGATAAGGCTTCTTCAAATATTTGTACAGCACAGGCATTACTTGCTATAATGGCTTCTTTCTATGCTGTATATCATGGTCCAAAAGGCATTAAAAATATTGCAGAACGCATTAATGACTTAACGAAACTTGCTGATAAAGCCATTAAGTCATTGGGTTACACCCAATTGAATGAGTCTTATTTTGACACCTTACGTTTTGATGTAGGTGAACAAGCCGGAGGCTTAAAGAGCGAAGCACTAAATAATGAGTTAAACTTTTTCTATCAAGATGGTACCGTAGGGATCAGCATTGATGAAACAACTACTTTCGCTGATATCCAGACGATCGTTAAGGTTTTTGCTAAAATCAAAGGCAAAACGGTTAATGATGTTGATCTGGACGGATTGGTAGAAGCATTAGGAACATCGATTCCTGAGCATTTGGAAAGATCTTCTGAATTTTTAACTCACCCAGTATTCAACAGCTATCACTCAGAAAGCGAAATGCTTCGTTACATTAAATCGTTAGAAGCAAAAGACCTTTCTTTATGTCATTCCATGATTCCTTTGGGTTCATGTACTATGAAATTGAATGCTACAGCAGAGATGGTTCCTGTAACCTGGGCTCGTTTTGGTGGTTTGCATCCATTTGCACCTGTTGATCAAACTTCAGGATATATGCAATTGATCAATGAATTGAATGATTGGTTGTGTGAAATCACAGGATTTGCAAAGATGTCTTTTCAGCCAAATTCAGGAGCACAGGGTGAATATGCCGGTTTAATGGTTATTCGCGCATATCACCATAGCCGTGGAGATTTTGAAAGAAACATCTGTTTAATTCCTGCTTCAGCGCACGGAACAAACCCTGCTTCAGCATCTATGGCAGGTTTAAAGGTTGTTGTCGTTAAATGTGATGAGCGCGGTAACATTGATGTAGAAGATTTAAGAGCTAAAGCGACTGAACATTCTGCTCATTTGAACTCTTTAATGGTTACTTACCCTTCTACACACGGTGTATTTGAAGAGCCTATTATAGAAATCTGTAATATTATCCACGAAAACGGTGGACAGGTATATATGGACGGTGCAAACATGAATGCACAGGTAGGATTAACTAGTCCTGGATATATTGGCGCAGACGTTTGTCACCTGAACTTACATAAGACTTTCTGTATTCCTCACGGAGGCGGTGGTCCAGGTATGGGCCCAATTGGTGTTGCAGCACACTTAGTACCGTTCCTTCCAAATCATGAGATTATTGAAATTTCAGGAGAAGAGGGTATTTCAGCAGTTTCGGCTGCACCGTTTGGTTCAGCTTCGATCTTAGTTATCTCTCATGCTTATATTGCAATGATGGGTGGCGAAGGATTAACAAATGCTACAAAGACAGCTATTTTAAATGCTAATTATATAAAAGCACGTTTAGAGAATCATTACCCTGTATTATATGCAGGAGCAAATGGCCGTTGTGCACACGAAATGATCTTGGATTGTCGTGGCTTTAAGAGTGTAGGTATTGAGGTAGCAGATATTGCTAAGCGTTTAATGGATTATGGATTCCATGCTCCAACTGTTTCATTCCCTGTGGCAGGAACTTTAATGGTAGAACCTACCGAATCGGAGTCAAAACCGGAGCTGGATAGATTCTGTGATGCTTTAATTGGTATCCGTTCAGAAATTGAAGCGATTGAATCAGGAGAAGCTGATCAAAAAGAGAATGTTTTGAAAGGCGCTCCACATACAGCCAGAGTGGTAACTGCTGATGAATGGGATAAACCTTATTCACGTCAAACTGCAGCATACCCTATTGAATACTTAAGAATTAATAAATTCTGGCCGTCAGTAGGACGCGTAAATGATTCTCAAGGAGATAGAACGTTAATTTGTTCATGTCCTCCGATTGAAGCTTACGCAGAAGCTTAAAAGCAGTCTATAACAAAAACTTAATATAGCCTTTTCTCGATTTTACAGAGGAAAGGCTATATTAGTTTTATAGAATGAGAAGTTATGAGCATCGAAAATTTTGTGGAGATTATAGGCTGGATTGGAGTTGTCTTTTGTACTTTAGGATTCCTCCTACTCAATACTAAAACTATTAGGTTTGATTCTTGGATTTATCAGGGGATTAATATTATTGGCGGGTTAGGATTGGTAATTAGTGCAGTTTACTTTCGCGATATGCCCAATATTACGTCCAATTCCATGTGGGTAATAATCGCAGTATATGGATTGTGTAAACCCTATTTTAGCAAAAATAGAATAGGCAAAGAAGTAACTCAAAACCTTTAGATATTTAATACTTTATAAGCATATTGTTGATAAACTTTTAATTTTATCTCGTATTCTTCTTTTTCAGAAACTAAGCTTAGGTAATAATAAGCTCCATCAACAAGAATATAAATTAAATCTGCCGTTTGCGCCGGAGAATCAATTTGTATAATTCCATCTTCCTTGCACTTTATAAGTACTTCTGCTAAATGTTCACGTAATGAGTCATGGAGTTTTTTAAATTTTTCTTTTATTTTTTTATCCCTGAATCCCATTGCATAACAACTGTAGAAAACACTATCGTTAATTAATGCATTCCATTTTTTAGAAAAAAGCTTATCTATTAAATCTTTAAGGTATTTCCTTAAATCTATATTATCTGTCTTCTGTCTCTTATAGATCACTAAATACTTTTCAAGAATAAAATCAATTAAAGCGTAATTTAGTTCTTCCTTGTTTTTAAAATAGTGAATAATCAAGCTTGGGTTTATTTTTAATTCCGTTGCAATCTTAGCAATAGATGTGTTTTCAATGCCCTCCTTTTTTGCAACGACATAATACATCTGAATTATTTCTTTTGTTCGTTCATCTTTTAAACTATTTCTACCCATGTTACTTGTTTTTATTTGAATGAATGTTCAATAAAAGTATTATTAAGCCTAATATCATTAGATATTTTCAATTTATAAAAGTTTTTCTAGGAATAATTTTTACAAAGATCTAATTTAGAGGAGACAATTGATAGAACCATCACCGTCCATTATAGCCAATACACACAATTAAAATAAACTTAATTACAGTTTTAATCTTAATATAATATTCAGTTAATAGTGATAATTTATGTTTGACTTTTGAATGAACATTCAATTAATTTAAATATGAAATTTTGTAAAATAAGACGAGTATTAACATGTAGCATGTTAAGCAAAATTTTCCTTCTGTTAGTATGGATCATTCCCTATACCCTTAGTGCCCAGGACAATTCAATTTCAGGTTCTGTATCAGACATGGAAGGAAATTTATTATCAGGAGTAAGTGTAATTGTGAAGGGAACGAACAAGGCAACATCTACAGGAGATGATGGAAATTTTAAGCTAGATGGGATTACTCTTAATTCCACGATTATCTTTAGGTATTTAGGTTTTAAAACCCAGGAATTAATTGCCAAGTCGGGAGACCGTCTGACTATAAAAATGGAAGCCGACGCAAGTAACCTGGATGAAATTGTTGTTGTAGGATTTGGAACAAGAAAAAAAATCAATTTAACGGGTGCTGTTGATCAAATTTCAGGGAAACAATTAGAATCCAGACCAGTTACTAATATAATGCAAGGTTTGCAGGGAGTTAGCCCGGGCTTGAACATTACTTATGGAAATGGAAGTCCAGGAGGGATTCCCAATATTAATATTCGCGGAACGACCTCAATCAATGGTGGAAGTCCATTAATTGTTATTGATGGAATTCCGGTATCCGATGCATGGGACATGATTCGATTAAATCCGAGTGACATTGCGAGCTATACCGTTCTGAGAGATGCGGCATCTGCTGCCATCTATGGAGCGAGAGCTACTTACGGGGTCATCCTAATAACTACTAAATCAGGTCAAGAAGGTAAGCAAACAATATCCTATAATGTGACTACTGCTTGGGGAAGACCGACAGCAATGCCCGATGCGGTTACAGATCCGTATATCTTTTCCAGATTATTAGAAATCTCTGCAGATAATACTCCCTGGGATTATGTGAATTTTAGTGAAGCATATTATCAATGGGCTAAGGACCGATCAAATAATCCGTCTTTAGAAGATGTAAGGGTTAATCCGGATGACCCAACCCAATGGGAGTATATGGGCGCAAATAACTGGAATGATTACTTTTTAAATAATTCTTCTTTCTCTCATGTGCATTCTTTAACATTTTCCGGGGGAGCACAGGTCAATAATAGGCCACTTACGTATTATTTATCTGCGGATTATACCAAAGAAAATGGACTGAATAGCTTAGCGTCGGATTACTGGCAACGGAAAGGGATTCGTGGAAGACTTTCGTTCTCCCCACTTGCCTGGTTAAGACTAGATAATAATATGAACGTCTATCAGACGAATAGAGATCAACCTAATGCAAGTTTAACAGACCTATATTATCTACAGCCCACCAATGTCGTTAAGAATCCTGATGGTACCTGGGGTAATAATGCAGCAGGAAGATTAGCAGCACAATTGGTTGATGGCGGAAAAAGTAATGAAAATATGTTTGGATTTCAGAATATCTTCAATGCTGTGGGTACATTTTTAAATGGAGATTTAACCGTTACAGCTGATGCTAGTTTTAAGAGAGAGTATTGGCGATATCCGCAGCATTCTAATAAATATAAGATAGGATATGGTCCTAACGATGTTCGGGAAGAAGGAGGAAATGGCTTTGTACAAGATAGAAGAGGGGAGATATATAATGATGTATTCAATTTGTATGCTAATTATAACAAGAAAATAGGAGATCATGTATTAGCAACAACACTAGGAGTTAACCAAGAAACATATACTTGGGCAACAACAACTGCTTATCGGGATAAATTAATTTCTTCAACGCTACCCTATTTGGGGTTGACTTATGGGGATCCCCGAATTACGGCGGATTATAGCTCATATAGTACACAAAGCGCTTTTGGAAGGATCAATTATACCTATGCTGATAAGTACATATTTGAGCTGACCGGTCGGTATGACGGTTCGTCCAGATTTCCAAAAGACAATCGTTGGGGTTTTTTCCCATCCGTTTCCGGAGCTTGGATTGTGAGTAATGAAAAATTCTTTGAGCAAATGAGGCCTGCATTCTCAAACTTAAAGTTTCGTGCATCATACGGAAGTTTGGGGAATCAGAATGTTGGTGATTTTTCATACATACAAACGATGTCCACCGGGCTTTCTACGTATTTAATTAATGGGGAACAACAGCAGGTTGTTTGGGGAGCACCACCATTAACGATTGATCCTAAAACATATACCTGGGAGAATGTCTCTACATTAAATTTTGGTTCAGATTTAGGGTTTTTTAATGATAAGGTTTTTGCAAGTTTCGATTATTATATCAGAGAGACTACAGGTATGTTAACAGCAGGAGAGGAGCTACCGGGAGTACTAGGAACGAGCGTTCCAAATCAAAATGCTGCTGATTTAAAAACAAAGGGATGGGAGCTATCATTATCTTATAAAGATCAATTTAATATGGCAGAGAAGCCTTTCCGATTTGATGCTAAGTTAGTTCTTTCCGATTCAAGAGCCAGAATTACAAAATTTAAGAATGACCAAAGGCTCCTTTCCAACTATTTTGAAGGATATGAATTCGGAACAATTTACGGATTAGAATCTGATGGGTTTTTTAGAAATCAACAAGAAATAGATGCTTTAGATCAAACAGCTATAATTCCGTGGGGAGCTTTAAGTGTTGTGAATGGCTGGCCAAGATTCAAAGATTTAGATGAAAATGGTAAAATAGAGTTAGGGTTGACAGAAAATGAGATGAAGGACCGAAAAATTATAGGTAATTCTAATGATCGGTTAAGATTAGGCTTCAACCTTAATATGGATTGGAACGGGTTCGATGCATCAATATTTCTTCAGGGAATATTGAGAAGAGATTTTTACCCACGACATTATTTATTTTGGGGACCGTATCAGCAGCCCTATGCTAATATTTATCCATGGCATTTGGATTTTTACCGGGAGAACTCAGACAGCGAAGAACAAAGGGCAAAACACTCTGATTCATATTTAGCTGCAGGATTAGCAGATGCTAACCATGATGCTTCCTATCCGGTATTGCAGGCTTGGCTTGCCGATGCAAATGATAATAAGGGCTTAGCGATTCCCAATACTCAATACTTATTAAATGGGGCCTATTTGAGAATTAAAAATATAACCATTGGATATTCTTTGCCACAGCACTTAATGGACAGGTGGAAATTAGGAAGAATGAGGTTCTTTATAACTGCTGAGAATATTTTTGAATTTTCGGAAGTTAAAAAATATGTTGATCCGGAAGCGATTAATAATAATACTGATAATAGCGCCTGGGCTTATCCTTTTCAGCGGAAATTTGCTGCAGGACTAAATCTAGAATTTTAAATAATAGCTTGTTATGAAAAGATTTAAATTAAAATATTGTATTCCATTTGCTGTTTTTTTATGTTTTTTTTCAGCATGCGAGAAGGGATTTTTGGATCGTTATCCTCAAACATCAATTACTCCGGATGTATTTTTTAACACAGAGGAAGACCTGTCATTATATATAAATGGTTTGTTGAGTTTAGCAAATCGTAATAGCTATTTAAATGACCAGTCCACGGATAATGCTGCGACTACTGCAGCAATAGAGATAAAAACAATGATGACCGGAAGTCCTTCCTCACAAACCATAACCTCGGGGTGGAGCTGGGGGCGGCTTCGAGACATTAATTATTTTTTAGAAAATTATGACCGTGCAAATGTAAGTGATGATGTTAAAAATCACTATGCTGGTTTAGCAAGATACTATAGGGCGATTTTTTATTCTGGAATGGTGAATCGATATTCAGATGTGCCATGGTATGAAAAAACTTTGAATCCCAGTGATGAGGAGTTGAATAATCCTCAAAATACGAGAGAGGAAGTGATGGACAAAGTAATGGAAGATTTAGACTTCGCTGTAAAAAATGTACGAGTGGATGTTCCTACCGGCACACCTAATAAATGGGCTGTCTACTTTATGCAAGCAAAAATAGCATTGCATGAAGGCACCTTTAGGAAATATCATGATGAGTTGAGTTTACAGAATACAGCAGTCAATTTTTTGAAGATTGCTGAATCAGCCGCAGCAGAAATCATGAAATCAGGTGAGTTCTCGATATACAATACAGGAAACCCAGATGGGGATTATGCAGTTCTTTTTGAATCTCAAGACTTGTCTAATAATAAAGAAGTTATTTTAGTCAATTCTTTTGATCAAGGAAAGAATGTAACACAAAATGTGAATACTGGTGTTTTTGGCGATTATGAGCAATCACCATCTAGAGATCTGGTTCAAACCTACTTAATGAAAGATGGTAAGCGATTTACGGATAATGCCAATTATCAGCGTTATGGGTTTGTTCAAGAATTTGAAAACAGGGACCCTCGGCTTTATCAAACGTTAATTTATCCTTCTTGGAAAAGAGAACCGGGATCTACTACCTATGTACAAAGGTTGAATAAAAACTTCAGTGGTTATCACCAAAGAAAGGGTTATGTAAATAGTGTTGATCAAAATATTTTGAATGGAGTAGATTTTCCTGTTCATCGTTTTGCAGAAGTATTGTTGATGTTCTCAGAGGCTAAGGCTGAAATGGGGACTTTAAATCAAGAAGACCTGGATAATTCGGTTAACTTATTAAGGAAAAGAGTCGGCATGCCTAATTTAAATTTAGATGAAGCAAATTCAGATCCGGACAAAAAATTAAAAGCAGACTATCCAAAAGTCATTGGTGCAAACACGGGTGTTATTTTAGAAATCAGAAGGGAAAGAAGAGTTGAGTTGGCATTTGAAAACTCAAGATTTAATGATTTGATGCGCTGGAGTGCTGGTAAGCTATTGGAAAAGATTCCTGAAGGAATGTATTTTCCATCTGTTGGAAACTATGATCTTACGGGAGATGGAGTTCCTGACATAAAATTAATCCCAGAGGGACAAACAATTCCCTCAGATCGGGAGAAAAACTCTTTAGGAGTGGCTTTAGTTTATTATACAATTGGCACTTTTGATAGTACAGCAGGAGTTTATTTATCCAATGGCAAGGAGGGTGGTAATATGGTTACTGATATCCGGAAAAGAACATTTGTGGAACCCATGTTTTATTATAGACCTATTCCGGAAACTCAAATCATTTTAAATCCTAACCTGAAACAACCATTTGGTTGGAAATAAATTTGTTATGAAAAAAATATTAATTCTATCTGTTTTATTATTTAGTACCTATTATGTTGTTGCCCAACAGGAATTTTCATTTGCATTTTTTACTGATTTACACCTGAATAATGATGGAAAAGCGAATTCATTTAAAGGTCTTGAACAAGCTATTTCTGTCGTAAAAAAGGATAATATTGATTTTGTTCTTTCCGGAGGAGATAATGTGGATGTAGATGGAATGAAAGTAGATCAATTGGAAAAAGCTAAGGATCTATATGGGCGTTATAAAGACATAGTAAAGAATTCAGGTTTGACCTGGTTTTATTCCATAGGAAATCATGATCGTTTTTGGCATACAAAAGGGGAGTATGGCACAGGTCTTTTTAACGACTATTTCGGAAAACCCTATTATAGTTTTGAGCATAAAGGCTGGTTATTTATCGTATTAAATAGCACTGAAATATGTGATAATAAATATTGTATTTCAGATGTTCAGAAAGAATGGTTAAGCTCACTTTTAAAGAAAATACCTTCTAGCCAGCCTATTATACTCTCTAGTCATGTTCCGTTTCTCTCGTTATATTATCCTGTTTTAGAGGGTTATTATACTGATGCAGATACTTTTATTAATCAAAAAGAGATACGGGGTTTATTTGATAATCATAATTTAAAATTGGTTCTTCAAGGGCATCAGCACTTATATGAAGAGATAAAAGTGAAAGGGGTTCAATATATCACAGCTGGCGCAATCAGTGCGAATTGGTGGGGAGGTAATTTTCATGGTACGGAGGAAGGTTTTTTAAAAGTGAATATCCGTGGAAATGATTTTTCTTGGGATTATGTTGATTATGGCTGGGATATAATCAAGTAACAATAAAAACTATTATGAGATTTCTGTTTATTTTGATACTTCTATTAGTATTTCAATATAGTGAAGAGAAAGTATATGGTCAAGAAATCATATTTCTGGAAGATTTTGAAAAATTGTCATCAGATCGTTTACAAAAGGGAATTGTTGGAAACGCATTAAACCTTAGGGAATCTGCCTATAACCGAAAGGTGCTTAAGTATACTGTTGATCCATCTAAATGGCAAGGGTCCTTCACTTTAACAGCATGGGTTTGGGCCGAAGAGGATTATGAAAACTATAATGTAATTGACCTTAAAATTGCTTATTCCGATGATTCTACACAACAGAATTGGCAGTTTATAAAGCAGTCAAATAATGCTTGGGGCTGGGTATTAAAAGGTGATAAAATGACCCTGGATTATAAACCTAATTATAAGCGACAGAATATATCGAAGGGTTGGAATCTTCTTTGCATGAGCTTTGACAGTAAAAGGGAAGAACTGTCTTTATATTTCAATAGTAATGAGGTTGCTATCTATTCCTTAGAAGACCTAATTCCAAAAGGGTCTGTAACATCAATTGATGTTTGGGTTGGAGGAGAGGAGAAGGGAGAATTGGGGGAATGGGATACGTTTAATGGCATGATCGATAATGTTTCGATTGTGGGATCCGCATGGCAGAAAGAAAAAGTTAAAGAATATTATAGGCAATATGTTAAGGATAGTATAGAAATCGGCGAGGGAAAGAGAGTTGATACTATTCGGGTTATGAGTTATAACATTTGGCACGGCGGGAATGAAACAGGAAAACGGGTAGGGGTCGATCGGATAGTTGATGTTATTAAGGAGTCTGGTGCGGACATTATAGCTATGCAAGAAACATATGGTTCGGGTGCCAGAATAGCTGATGAATTGGGATATTATTTTTATCTACGAAGTAGTAATATTTCCATTATGAGCCGCTTTCCTATTGTGGAAACTCTAGCGGCATTTAAACCTTTTCATAATGGCAATGCTAAAATACAGGTTGGGAAGCGTCAAATAGTCTTAGCTTCGATTTGGTTGAATTTTCCGATAGATTATTGGACGGAGATAGATAAAGGCAATCCATTGAATTTAGAAAAATGGAAGAATGTACAGGAGGGAAATAAAAAAACATTGGCGGGAATTATAGAGAAGTTGGAGCCCTACATTAAAAAGAGCCAAACTCCTGTAATAATCGCTGGGGACTTTAATTCAGGATCTCATTTGGATTGGGTGAATGCTGTTAAAGAATTAAATTCGGGATATATTATGCCTTTCCCAACCTCAATATTTTTGGATAGTTTGAGTTTTGAGGATACTTTCCGGTTGGTACATCCTAATCCTAAAAGTAATAGAGGTTTAACATGGACTCCTATCAACCCCGATACGCATCAAGACAGAATAGATTATATCTATATGATGGGAGATGGAATTAAGGTCATTGACTCACAGGTTTTGAAAAATCATTCTGTCAGATATCCTTCAGACCATGCTGCCGTCTTAACAACATTTATATTAACTGAAAAATAGAAAATCATGAAAAAACTAACTCAAAACAGTCGATGTTTTCTTTTATTAATAATAGGTTTGATTAGTATGACATCTTTTGCTTATGCTAAAACGGACTTTCGGATTTTAACGTTTAATTTATGGGTTGGAGGAGATGGATCTGGGTTTACTAAGGAAAAAAGCATAGCGTGTCAGCTTGAAGTTATTAGAACAACAAATGCTGATATCGTGGGGTTTCAGGAACAAACCAGTAGTAAATATGGTAGGCATTCCAGAGCAGAATTATTAGCGGATAGTTTAGGTTGGAACTGTGTGATTATTAATGATAGCCGGGCCGTCATCAGCAAATATCCCATCGCCAGGCTTAAAGACTCGACATCCCAGGTATTGAAAATTGATATACAGGGAAAAACATTATTAGTTGCGGATGTTCATTTAACCCCTTATCCTTATGAGCCATACGAAATAGCCGAAGGAAAGATAAAAGATGAAGCCTCGGTTATACAATCTGCAAGATTATCAAGGGGACCACAAATTCAATCTATATTAAATGAACTAAAAGGGTATGAAGATCTTCCCTGTGTGGTTTTGGGGGATTTTAATGAACCTAGTTATTATGATTGGACAGCTGATGTTATTAAGAAAAGAAACGACCCTAGACTTGCTTTTGCGGTTAAATGGCCAAGCTCTTCTTTATTATTGGAAAAAGGCTTTTATGATGCCTATCGAAAAATACATAAAAATGCCCCTCAAAAGCCAGCTTATACCTGGACTTCTATTCCGGGAGGATCCATTGAAAATGAAGTTTATGATCGCATAGATCTAATTTTTGCAAATAAGAAGATTAAATCAAAAAGAGCATTCATAGTCGGTGAGCAACCTGAATTTGCAGATATAGTTATTAAAGAATGGCCAACAGATCATAGAGCAGTTTGTATGGAAATGAGTTTCTAAGGAAAAGGTTATACGTTAAATAATGAAATCAGTTCATTAGTTTTTGTTAATTTAGGGTGACCTTAAAAGGAATTGATGGAAAGAAACGCAAAAGCTATTATATGGATAAATATATCAGTGATGATATTTTTCATTCTTTTCTACACAAATGTTGAATATTTAAACAATAATTTTCTACAAGGAGTATTAAGTTTTATTCACGAAACTTCAATACTACTTATTGCTGCAATCGTTGTTTTTAGTTTAATCTATTCCGTTTATGTTTTATTTAAACCCCAGACGTTGGAGATAAAGCTAATGTTATCAGTTGTAGTTTTGATCAATGTATTTTTAACTTTTATACTTCCTTATTTATATAAACCATCCCTATTATCATGAAGGTTAGTCGTATTTTACCAGTGTTTCTTGTTCTATTTATTTTAGGGTCTCAATTTGCATCAGCACAAAAGAAGTTGTTTCAGTTTGGTATAGAGAAAAGTTTCGAAGAATCTATAGTGAATGCTAAAGCAACAGGTAAAACCATTCAATGGATAGATGTTAATACCTCAGATACGACCTGGAAAGTTAAAAGTGATCTATTGCAGAACTCAGGGAACCCGATTGGAGTAGTACGCTCTGAGAAGATGTATGAGAACTTTATCATGCATGTGGAGTGGCGACATTTAGAGAAGGGAGGAAACTCGGGTATTTTCGTTTGGTGTGATGCAAAGGCAGACCCTGATTCAAGGTTACCGATGGGTATGGAAGTTCAGATGTTGGAGTTAGATTGGGTTAACCAAAACACAAGGAATGGCGAGAGACCTCCAATTGCCTATGTTCATGGAGAGTTATTTGGAGCGGGAGGTATGACCGCATCACCAGACAATCCAAGAGGAGAACGAAGTAAGTCTTTAGAGAACCGTTGTTTAGGTGTTGGTGAATGGAATAAATATACAGTTGTTTGTGTAGATGGAACCGTAAAGTTGGCTATAAATGGTAAGTTTGTTAATAGCATCCGTTTAGCATCAAAACGGAAAGGGTACCTCTGTCTGGAAGCTGAAGGTGCAAAGATGGAATTCAGGAACCTGCAGATTATCGAACTGGAACCAGGAATGGATCGTCCGGAGTTTGTCGTGGATGCGTTATAAGAGTTATTTTTGATAAAAAACAAATGAAGTTAAAAAAGTATTTTACCTATTTAGTGATTGCTGCTTTAGCAAGTTCATGTGGCGGCGGAAAATATGCTGCAACAGAAAAAATCTATAAGAACAAAGCTAAAGGGTTTTCGGAAATTTATAAGGAAGCTCCTGTTAAAAATCAGATTAATAAAATTGCACATAATAACAAGGAATGGATTGCATCTACTAATTTCGGTGTTCGCAAACCGAATTATGTCATGATTCATCATACGGCCCAAAAAGATTTGGACCAGACCGTCAGGACCTTCCATAATGAGAAAGTAGGTGTGAGTTCACATTATGTAATTGGGAGGGATGGTAAAATTGTGCAGATGGTGAATGATCTTTACAGAGCTCACCATGCAGGACTGGGAAGATGGGGCAATGACACGGATTTAAATTCATCTTCAATAGGTATTGAGTTAGATAATAATGGGATATCAGATCCTTGGCCAGAAGTGCAGATAAATGCGCTGGTTCAGCTTTTGGCTTATTTAAAGGAAACCTATAAAATTCCTCAGGCAAATTTCATAGGACACATGGATTATGCTCCTACACGGAAAAATGATCCTTCGAGATTTCCATGGAAAATTTTAGCAGATAAAGGGTTTGGTTATTGGTATGATGATGTGTTAGAGTCTCCGCCGATGGGATTTGATCCTAAGATAGCCTTACGTATCATTGGATATGATGTAAAAAACTTAGATGCAGCGATAAAAGGATTTAAGCAGCATTACACCCAAATGGATGTCAATAATGCTTTATTGACGGAGCATGATCTAAAAATTCTCTATTCGATCTTTAAGAAATATCTATAAAACAAAAGGGAGCAATTATTTTTGCTTCCTTTTTGTTTATGATTTTTTGTTATACCGTTTTTACGAATTTCTCATCGTAATTTTCGATATCAATAATGTAGCTGTTATTGATCAAGAAATCGAACAAAGGTTTCGCTTCTTCGGAAACAGGAAGGTTTTTTGTTGTAATGATTGTATTACTCTTTTTATCCAAATACGGATACGCATATAATTTTACGTTCTTACTAAACATTCCTGAGATATACCCAAGGAGCTCATTTGTATAATTTTCCTTATTATAATTATCAGAATTAAAGATATTTTTCAAATTCGAAGTATTTGTTGCAATACCCACATGTTTTGGTTTGAAAGTCTGAACGAATTCTGCCAGGTGATTGTTCCTTCGGAAGTTAGAAACTAAGATGTTGTTTCCTGTAGAACATAAATATTCTGCTCTTTCAGCGAAGTAGATTAAGTCTTCATCAGAAATCTTGGTTGTCTCATCCAGAACATTCCCCATCAAGACCTCAATAAGAACGACTGTATCCTCAGGTACAGCTTTCGTACTTTTTAAAAACTCTTCTACAGCAAGGTTAAATAGGTCAAAGTTTGGATTTGATTTTTGGCGGTACTTAGTACGGAGAATAATAATATTCTTTTTGTAGAGGTAATCTTTTATTTGAGCCGCTTTTCCATCAGGTCTGAAAATCGCAGCTTTGGAAAAGCCTTTGGCAATAAGATAAAGGTTTAATAAACGCTCATTGGCATTTTCGAAGAGCGGGCCTGAGACCTTTACCAAATCGATTTCTACAGAACCAATGGATAGATTGTCTACCAATGATTCTATCATCATTTGGGGGTTCTCAGAATAGTAAAATGCTGCAAACACCAGGTTTACACCTAAAATTCCCAAAACTTTAGATTGCAGTCTATTGTCACTATCTAATAAACGAACGTGGATAATGATATCGTTTGTAGGGCCTCCTACTTCATTTTGGAACCGAACACCAATCCATCCGTGTGGTTCATTCGTTTTTGTGAAGTTTAAGGTAGTTACGGTATCTGCAAAGGCGAAGAACTTTTTGTTACAATATTTTTCTCCCTGAAGTCGTTCATTAAGCAAGCTGTATTCATGGTCTAACATTTTCTTTAGACGCGTACGGCTTACATATCTCCCTGATTCTTCTACTCCATAGATCGCATCACTAAATGCCATATCATAGGCGGAAATGGTTTTGGCGATTGTACCAGATGCGGCACCTGCTTCAAAGAAATTTCTGGCAACTTCCTGACCGGCGCCAATTTCTGCAAAGGTTCCGTAAATGTCGGCGTTAAGGTTGATTTTAAGCGCTTTTCTTTTTGTTTCGTAAATTTCTCTTGCCATGCGGCAAAGGTAAGAAAATAGCGTTAATTATTGTGTAAATAGGGGAGAGTAAAGAATAAAGTTAGGCAAGATTATAGCTTGCCTAACTTTTTTAATGTATAGAATAGGGCAGAACTGTGTAATGCTTGCCCGATTTTATTATCGAATAGAAATTGCTTTGCCTCTTCAAGGCTCATCAATACAACATCAATATCTTCGGAAGCATCCAGTTCCTGATCCTGTACTTTCATGCCTCCTGTAAGTAAGTACGTTATTGTTCGGTTTCCGGAGGTTGCCGGATTAGCGTATAGCTCGCAGATATAGGTAATGTCTTCAAAAACATATCCTGTTTCTTCTAAGAGTTCTCTTCTCGCAGCGAGCTCCGGCTCTTCATTATCTTCTACTACCCCCGCTGGAAGTTCAACCATGATTTCACCAGCCCCATGACGATATTGCTTCACAAAGATAACTTGATCATCATCCGTCAGAGCCACCATATTTACCCAGGTAGGATATTCTAATACATAATACTCTTCCTTTATGTTGCCATTGGGCATCTCTAGTTTATCAACACGTAGCGTTGCCCAGGGACGTTGAATAATGTATTTAGAATCTAAGGTTTTCCACTTTTCCATTAGTCTTCTACAATATCAGCCATCATTAATCTTACTTTATCATCAAGACGTATAGAGATCTGACCAAAATCTTCGGTGAATTCTAATTTCTCTCTAACAGAGCAATAGAATTTTATCTTTGGCTCAGTGCCGGAAGGTCTGGCAGAAATAACATCTCCATCTCTGGTAATGAATTGCAACACGTCTGATTTGGGAAGATCGATCTTTTCTTTTTTTCCGCTTTCTATATTGGTTGATTCACTGCTTAAGTAATCTCGTACTTCCAGAACGTCTATACCACCTAGCACTTTCGGTAAATCAGCCCTTAGATCCATCATCATTTGCTTAATTTCATCTGCGCCGGCTTTACCCTTTTTAGTTAACGAGATTAGTTTTTCTTTATAGAAACCAAAATTCAAATAAAGCTTGATTAAAACATCGTGCAGTGATTGTCCCTGACTTTTAAAATATGCTGTCATTTCTGCAATGAATGCACATGAGTTGACTGCATCTTTATCCCGAACCAAATCACCAACTAAGAAGCCATAACTTTCTTCACCTCCTACTAAGTAAGTTTCTTTACCTTCCAATTTAGTCATTACCTCTCCGATAAACTTAAAGCCGGTTAATGTTTCATAGGATTTAACACCAAATGATTTGGCGATATCTGAGAAAAGATTGGATGTCACAATCGTTTTCACGATGTACTGGTTGCTTTTTAGTTGTCCCAAGTCTTTTTTACTTGAGAGTACGTAATAAGTTAACAAGCTACCTATTTGATTTCCATTAATCAACTGAAATTCACCAGAAGGAAGCTTTATAGCAACACCAACACGATCGGCATCCGGATCCGTTGCCATAACGACATCAGCATCTATTTCCCGTCCTTTTTCCATTGCCATAGACATTGCTTCTTCTTCCTCCGGATTGGGATAAATGACCGTAGGAAAATTACCATCAGGTTTTGCTTGTTTATCCACGACATGGATGTTTTTGAATCCCCATGCTTCCAATATTTTTGGAACCACAGTTATCCCGGTACCATGAATTGGCGAATAGACAATTTTTAAATTGCTTTGCTCTTTAACTGCCTCAGGATGTATACTCAATTTTAAGTTTGCATCGATGTAAAGTTTGTCGAAATCTTCTCCTACAAGGTGAATGTTTTCCTCAACACGGTCAAATTTAATATCCTTTACAGAGTGGATAGCATTTACTTCAGCAATAACATTTTTATCATGAGGTGCTACCAATTGTCCACCATCATTCCAGTAAGCCTTATAGCCATTGTATTCTTTAGGGTTATGGGATGCGGTTAACATGACGCCACCCTGGCATTTAAAATGGCGTACAGCAAATGAAAGAATCGGTGTAGGTCTTAGATCCTTAAATAAATAGACATGGAATCCATTTGCAGAGAACACATCTGCAACAAGATGACCAAATGATTGCGAATTATTACGGCTATCATAAGATACCGCGACCTTGATTTCTTCGTTGGGGAATTGCTTTTTAAGGTAATTTGCAAGACCTTGGGTGGCCTTGCCAATGGTGTATTTGTTCATGCGGTTGGAACCCACCCCCATGATACCACGAAGTCCTCCTGTTCCGAATTCTAATTCTTTGTAGAATGAGTCCAAAAGTTCTGTTTCTTCATTTTTATCGACTAATGCTTGGACACTGGCTACGGTGTCTTGATCATACTCGTCAGAAAGCCATTGATTAATTCTTTCTTGTGTGTCTTTATCTATTGTGCCCATTTTGATAGATTTTAATATGTGTTGTGTGATTTATCTTTAAGCGTCACAAAATCCGTAGGAACGATCTAAAATTGTGACATACCATGCGGTTCCGAATTGTTTAACATGAAATACGATGAAGTTCTCTTCTGTAGGATTCAAAATTACCCGGTAACTTCCATCTTCAAGTTCATCAATCTGTTTCTTTTGATTATCGTCGTATTTGACTTCATTGAATTCTTCCTGATATTTTACTAAAGTGTCCAGAATATGAGTTACGCTGGTAGCCGCAGTGTCACAAAAGAAACCTAGCTTAGACCATTTCTCCGTACCGCAGTCATATTCGGGGAGTTTTTCGAACGTCAATACTTTATCGTGGGTAAAGGTATTATAAACATAATGGTTAGGAACAGGATTTTTGAAATCTAAACTGTCTTCGAACACAAAAGTGTCCATGACACCTGGACGATAGATAATTGCGATTCCATAATCAGGATGGATCAGATTATTTACTTTTTGATTATCCTGACTTAGATAAGCACGAGCAAATCGTGTAATTACTTCTGAGATCTGTTGAACCTCTTCAGGTCCATCTATGGGTTCTCTCTTTATACTGTCGGTAGATGCACTGGTATTTTTTTGAGAGTTATTACAGGCGCCTAAAAGCATAATAGATGCTATTAAGAGCAAGGCGTAATTTTTAATCATGATTATTTGTTGTTTTTCCGGATCGTTTGTTCAATAGTATCCCACATTTCATTAGGGATGGCTTCCATACCATTCATTTGTCCGGCGCCCTGAAGCCATTCACCACCATCAATTGTAATTACCTCACCATTGATGTAGCCTGCATAATCGGATATCAAGAAAGCTGCCAAATTTGCTAATTCCTGATGATCACCGACACGTTTTAACGGAACTCTGTTTTTAAAGTCAAATTTTTCGGCTAATTCACCCGGAAGAAGTCTGTCCCAGGCTCCTTTAGTTGGGAACGGACCGGGAGCAATGGCATTATGACGAATGCCGTATTTACCCCATTCAACAGCTAATGATTTGGTTAATGTTAACACACCTCCTTTAGCAACCGCAGAAGGGACGACATAACCAGAACCGGTAAAAGCATAGGTTGTAATAATGTTTAAAACATTTGCGGATTGTTTTTTTTCAATCCAACGTTTCCCAAATTCTAGCGTACAGTTAACAGTCCCTTTTAGTACAATATCGATAATGGTTGAAAAGGCATTTGCCGATAGTCTTTCTGTAGGTGAGATAAAATTTCCAGCAGCATTGTTTACCAAAACATCTACTTTCCCAAAAATTTCTTCGGCTTTTTCTCTAAGTAATGTAATCTCTTCAGTATGTCGGATATCACAAACCACAGGAAGTACCGGGTTGCCTGTTTTTGCTTGAATTTCTTTAGCCGTTTCTTCTAAAACCTCTAATTTCCGACTGCTGATCACCACATTCGCTCCCAATTCGGAAAAGTAGGTAGACATAGCTTTCCCTAATCCTGTTCCTCCACCGGTAACAACTACCGTTTTCCCTTTTAAGGTGTCTTTTTGTAAAGCTCCTTGTACTGCCATATTAAGATTTTTTAGTTAGATTATTAATGATTACCTGAAGTAATGCTCTTGTTGATGGAGCCCACCAGCGCTCTAAAACCTGATCTAGAGTAGCGTCTTTTGAGTTCTGAAGGTCAGAGATTAATTTTTTACGAATATTTAATTTGGTGGTTTGCCAAGCGTTTGGTTCAAACTGTAGGTAATGCTTTGCCTTTCTTGCTGCGGTGGTTTGTATTCTGTCGAACTTAACCAGTTCGTCTACTAATCCTACTTTCAGTGCTTCTCCTGGGGTCATAAGCTTTCCTTCCATTAAAAATCTCGCCGCATTTCCGGAACCAATCCAGAAGCTATACAGTTCGAAAATACTGTGGGGTACAATGATTCCTACGGGAACTTCATTTAGTCCAATTACGTAATCCCCTTCAGCCATTACCCGATAGTCTGAGCAAAGAGCTAGCACACAACCCCCGGCGGGACTATGACCTGTTATTGCTGATATAAATGGTTTAGGAAAAGAAATCAACTCTTCGATAAGTGTTATAAATTTCCCCCAAAAAGACCTCATTTGTGCTTCATCATACTGAAATAAGGTAATAAGGTCCAGGCCGGAAGTGAAAAATCCTTCTTTTCCTTGCAATACCACAGCAAAGATAGATGGGTCTTTCTTAAGCGATTTAAAGGTAGTCGAAATCTCATCTATCATTTCCAAATGCATAGCATTTGATTTTCCTCTATCTAACTGTATATAACAGATATTTTCTTCTGTTTGTGTCTTTAAGAATTCACTCATACCTTATTTCAATTGTTAAATATGGGAATTTACGGAAAAAATATACTTCCTGACAAATATTTACCACATATCTGCCATTTAGAAGATATTTTCCTACAAGTTACTTAACCTCGAAATTGATGATCTTACGGAGAATTCTACCTTCAAAATCCACACCTTCAATAATCATTCTATAAGTCCCTTCTTCATCAGAAGTATAGAAGTCAAAGTTAGCCTTGCCATCGTTATCAGTTACGATTCCCGGTTCCCAATGTATAGTTGTTCGCAAATCTCTTTGAAACTGAGTTTTTGAATCCGTTTCGTAGACAGGCTTATAGAATTCTTTACTTAATGAAATACCTTTCGGGGTAATAGCCAATAACCCGGTAGGTTGGTAAGCTGAGCTTCTGGCGTCCATTCCTGTTTTCGAAGTGATAATGATTAAGCCGCCGCTACCATATGAACCATAGATTGCGGTATAATTAACATTTCTTAAAACCTCTACACTTTGGACATTCACAGGATTGATTGTGGAAAGCATATCCGCTTCCACATACATACCATCTACTACAACCTGCATAGGTACATTTCCTCTGGTATTGATAGGTGCTCCGTTCTGGAAGTAAACGCCCATTAACCTACCGTTCAGACACATCTCAAGTGTAGCACATGTTTCTAAATCCTCTGCTGTTATGACCTGGTCTGCATTTCCTGGACCATTTAGATTTGCCGAGTTTGGCGATGCTTTTGGTCTTTGAGCACGTACCGTTACCTCCTGGATCTGAAAGACTTTATCCATAATCCCCTTACTCTCTAATTGTTCGTAGAACTTCTGACTTGCAATTAATTGATCCTCATTAATTTTATTAATATCATTTCGGATTAAAGGGGCATTTCTATCAAAATTTATATCCGGGGAGATGAAAGGATCGGTAGAAATATCAATGTTATTTTTGCCCTTATCATTTCTGGAAGAGATCAAAAATTTCACACTATCAGGGAAGATAAGGTTATCAATTTCAAATCTTCCTTCTTCATTGGACGTTGTATCTATAAAGTCCATGAAGTTGTTCGTTGATATTAATTGGACTGTTGCATTAGGGGCAGCGGCTTTTCTTCCAATTTTTCTGGTATTACCTTTTATGGAAAGACCTTTTTCGGCTTTAAATTCGGGAGATGCTGTATTTAAAGAATCAATTTTAGTGATATTAATTTTTCGCCATCCCTGTGTCAATAAAAGATTGTCAAGTTCATTTACTTTGATGGTACCATCTTCATTGAAATAATACCCCGGTTTTTCTATAAAACCTTTTATGTCGGCATTTAAATAAAGAGAACTTAAAATGTTAACACTATTTGGAACATCATCATTGTAATTTTTCATATTGATGACAGCTGCAGATAGCGCAGCTATTTTCATGCTGTCCTGAGCGGTTCCAACAACGATTTCATTGTTTACTTTTTCACGAGTTCCGTAAGAACTTTTGTCTTGAGTTATCTGTGCTGGTAACAGGGTGTTATTATTATAGTTAAATACCGGCCGTTCTACAATAGGAATAAAATCTTTGGTTAATACGCTTACCGTAAAGACCCCGGTTGGTAGATTTTCTCTCGGGATAGAGAACAAAACATTGTTCTGATTTGCTTTTTGTTTAGCCAGATAATAGACACTTCCAAAATGTTGAAGTGAAACATAAATATCCTCATTATTGACCTTTTCTTCGCCAATATTAACCTGAACAAATAATTTTTCTTTGTTGCTGTTATTTAAGGCAACGGATATATTAGCTGATGGAATTTCCTCCATTTGTATCTGCTTTTCAGCTCCATCCTCAAAGGTGACTTGAACAGTGTATTTCTCACCCGCGGCTAAATATACAGGAACAGAGCCCATTCCCAATTCATTGGTAGCTACTGTGGCGGCGGTATCTTTATTGGCTGCAAGAATAAAAATATTAGCTTTAATGCCTAATCCTTGAGGGGTTAATGTTTTGAAAGCTATTCTGTTTATTTCATTGCCAACAATCTGTCCACCTTCGGCAAAATATTGAATGCTGTTTTCTTTATTGAAAACGTTGGTGTTTATTAATTTTTTAACGGAGGATTCATCCAGATTTTTAAACCTCAAGGTAATGGGTTTACCTCTATTTTTGTCGGTTACCTTTATACGTACAGAACCATTGGGTTGCATGGATTCCCTACCTTTATCTACGATTTTTTCGCCATCTAATACCTGATAGTTAACCGTTGTTTTTGGCCAATCCTTCCCTGCCGGGTTCCTGAATTCAATTTCATAGAATTCCTGGTTGTTTTCAGTGGTCAGTTTGCTATTGCTAATGATATTATCTGAGCGGAAATTACCAATGTTCAGAACTTTTTCGAAGAAGAAATCAGAATTAGTATTGCGCATCCAATTAGTATAGGCACGCATTCGATAGGAACCTTCTACCAACGTATCTGTTAACAGGATATCTCCTACGGATACACCGGTAAATAAGGAATTGATCTTTTGAGAAACTATTTCACCGGTTGGACTAACCAGTTCTACATACAGGATATTAGATAAAATAGAAAGTTTGTTTTCTATTCCAATTGTGGAATATGCTTTATACCAGATTGTTTCACCGGCACCATAATTATCACGATCCGTTTGGATGTGAATTTTTTCTTGTGGATACTTCTCTGCATATTGACTCATTTTAGATTGAAAATCCTCAATCGTCTGCGCAGATAGAGGGAACATGCAGATGGTTAAGCAGAAAAGCCCTAGGAAGGCTATTGATTTCTTCATAATTAAGTTGGCTAATTCTTTATAATTATACGAAAAATACAAAAGAAAGTTTGCATAATTATTATTTTGGGTACGGAAATCTCATCTGCTTCAATATCTTTGCGGTATGAATATTTTGATCATTGGCTCTGGAGGCAGAGAGTCTGCCTTTGCCTATAAACTCTCACAAAGCCCCAAACTAAGCAAATTATATATTGCACCAGGGAATGCTGGTACTCAACAATATGGGGAAAATGTTCCACTAAAGGTTACTGACTTTGAAGGAATCGCTGATTTTGCGTTGAAGAATCAAGTGGAAATGATCGTAGTAGGTCCTGAAGAGCCTTTGGTAAAAGGTATTCATGATTTCTTCTTATCTAGAGAAAATTTAAAGGATATTGCTGTTGTTGGTCCTCAACAAGAGGGTGCTCAACTGGAAGGGTCGAAAGATTTTTCAAAAGAATTTATGATTCGCCATAATATTCCTACAGCGGCATTTAGATCGTTCGATAAAACAAATCTCGAAGAAGGATTAGCCTATTTGGATACACAGAATCTACCTATTGTACTAAAAGCAGATGGTTTAGCACAAGGTAAGGGTGTTTTGATTCTGGACTCGTATGAAGAGGCTAAATCGGAATTGAGAGCAATGATCAGCGAAGCTAAATTTGGTGAAGCAAGTAGTGTTGTCGTTGTTGAAGAGTTTTTAAAAGGTATTGAGCTATCTGTTTTTGTTTTAACGGATGGTAAAGATTATAAAGTATTACCTTCTGCGAAGGATTATAAACGTATAGGCGAAGGGGATACGGGATTAAATACAGGAGGAATGGGTTCGGTATCTCCGGTTCCATTTGCTGATCAAACATTCTTAGATAAAGTTGAACAACGTATTATTAAGCCTACGGTAGATGGTTTAAAGCAGGATGGTATTCCATATAAAGGCTTTATTTTTATTGGGTTAATGAATGTTGAGGGAGAACCTTATGTCATTGAGTACAATGTGCGCATGGGTGATCCGGAAACAGAATCTGTGTTAATTCGTATAGAATCAGATCTTGTGGATCTGTTAGAAGGTGTTGCCAAGGAAGATCTGGCAAGTCGTTCTTATACCGTAACAGATAAAACCGCCGCGACAGTAGTTATTGTTTCCGGAGGTTATCCTGGAATCTACGAGACAGGAAAGGTGATTTCAAACATGGAAAATGTTAAAGAATCTATTGTTTTTCATGCAGGAACAAAGCAAGAGGGTCAGCAAGTTTTGACTGCCGGAGGACGTGTATTGGCGATTACGGCTTTAGAAGACGATCTATTCTCTGCCTTGCAACAAGCAACAGCAGATGCAGGACGTGTCTTTTTCGAGGGAAAATACTTTAGAACAGATATTGGATTCGATTTAATATAAAAATATTGGTTTAAGAGCCAATGAGTTATGTTTTTGCGGGGTAAAATATTTTGGAAGAAATAATAAAGCTTCTATATTTGCAACACCAAAGCAAAAAGGCCCGTTCGTCTAGGGGTTAGGACGCAAGATTTTCATTCT
>JBEBRZ010000012.1:0-49323 GCA_040394615.1 Sphingobacterium mizutaii | reverse complement strand
GCTAACTGGGAAGAAGGAAAAGAAGCGATGAACGCTACACGCGACGGAGTTGCTTCTTATCTATCACAAAACTAATACTCCCCTTGCATAGAGAGGAGGTCCATCCTCCTCTCATTTTTTTCCATTAATACAACAACATCATGTTAGAAGAATTAAGCTCAGATAATTTACAAGAAATCATCGACAGCAATGATACTGTTATGGTTCAATACGCTGCTTCTTGGTGTGGTAACTGCCGCATAATGAAGCCTAAATTCAAAAAATTGGCAGGTGAAACAGAGAATGTAAAATTCATTATCGTAGATGCAGAGAAATTTCCTGAATCTAGAAAATTGGCCAATGTAAATAACTTACCAACTTTCGCAGCCTTTAAAGGCGGTAAATTGGTGAATCAAGTACAAACAAATAAAATCGAAGGATTAGCAGATCTATTAAATGAAGTTACCCATAATTAAACATCTCACAGAATTTATTGCCGAAAACGATGCTGACTTCGTATTGGAAACAATCGAAACCTTGGAATCGCTAACTGAAGTCCCACAATTGAAAGATGAGGAATTAGACGTCATTGGGGAATTAATCTCCAATATGTACGGAGCTATTGAAGTCAGCAAATTGGTACAGGACGGAATGACACAAAAAGACGCCTTAAATAGCTTCATGAAGCGTGTTTTAGGTTCTATTGACAAGTAATTCGCATAAACAACTCATAAGGTCATTTATTTGACTATTTATTCTTTTCCACAAAACCCTGTGAATAACTGTGTTTTTGTGGAAAAGTTTTTTAGTATTACCCCATTGAAAGACCCTTATTTATATTACTTTTATATTCAATAAAGGTTAGACCAAAAAAAGCGCATCATCCTGCTAAAAAGAACCAGTGGATTTTACACCAAGGTTTAATGTCGAAGATTTTTAATTGTTGGTAAAAGGAATCAAAAATATTTTTGATTCCTTTTATTTTTTTAAAGCGAATCTTCTTACTTTTAAAGATGATTAACAGATTCTTAGGCCTATTACTCCTATTCATTTCTTCGTTTAACCTTGCCATAGCCCAGCAAAGCAATTCATCCTCTTTGATTAAACTCAAGATAGACAAATTGGGAACCTTGGGAACAGTGCTCTATTTTGCCGCACACCCCGATGATGAAAACACGCGGCTGATATCCTGGTTGGCAAATGACCGAAAATACAGAACCGCCTACCTTTCTCTTACCCGTGGAGACGGGGGCCAAAACCTATTAGGGACTGAACAAGGCATAGAACTTGGTCTGATTCGTACACAAGAGCTACTCGCCGCAAGAGGAATTGATAAAGGAGAACAGTTTTTCAGTGCTGCCTATGACTTCGGTTTCTCAAAAACACATGAGGAAACTTTTTCTTTTTGGCAGAAAGAGGATATTCTTCGTGAAGCCGTATACCTGATCCGAAAACTACAACCTGATGTCATCATCAACAGATTCCCGCCAGACAGTCGTGGAGGTCATGGCCATCATCAAGCTTCGGCGATATTAGCCAAAGAAGCCTATGAAGCTGCTGCTGATCCAAACCGTTTCCCGGAACAACTTAAGGAATTAAAACCCTGGAAGGCTAAACGTATGCTCTGGAATACAGCCAACTTTGGTGGAATGAATAATACCTCTGATGACCAACTGAAAGTGGTTATAACGGATTACAACCCTTTGTTAGGCTATTCCTACGGAGAAATCTCGGCTATGAGCCGCTCCCAGCACAAGAGCCAGGGATTTGGGTCAGCCTCTAACCGTGGCACAACCACTGAATTCTTTGATTTTGTTGCCGGCGAAAAAGCAACCAATGATATTCTGGATGGTGTTAACACAACCTGGGAAAGATTGGATGAACCTACAGAAAAGATTACCCAAAAAATCACCGAATTACAGGAAAACTACAACGTAAATAAGCCTGAAAATTCAATCAAAACTTTAGTAGAGTTACACCGTTTAGTAAAGGCTTTAAAACCCTCCGTTTATAAAGAAAACAAAATAAAAGATATTGAGGAACTCATTCTTAACTGTGCCGGTCTGGTCGCCGAAGCAATTGCGAATAAACCCAATTTTGTTGTCAATCAACCTATTGATATAAGCAATGAAGTTATTAACAGAGCAGCGACAGCGAATGTAAAGCTTCTATCTATTGATGGAAAAGCAATAAATCAACAAATTCCACCAAATGAAACCCAGAAATTTCCGGAGAAGAAATCCTTTCCGGATTGGACACAGCCGTATTGGTTAGAAAAACCCCATTCTTTAGGCAAATTTGATATTGAGGATATAGACTTCGGCTATCCCGAAAATCCGGATAACCCAAAAACCACCTTTGTTCTTGAGATAGAAGGATTAGCTATCAAGATTGAAAGACCCCTCCGGTATCGCTTTGTCGATCCGGTACGTGGCGAAATCTATCAACCAGTAAGTATTTCTCCGGTTTTAACCGCATCCATTAGCTCTAACCAAGCATTGCTGAAAACAGGAGAAAAGAAAACCGTTACATTGTCTATCAAGAACAATAGTGACCGGCCTCAAAAGTCAAATCTTACTTTTAAACAAACCGATGGTCTTTTGATCTCGCCAAGTTCGGCTTCATTTGATATCCCTGCAAATCAAATTGTGGTAAAGTCTTTTGAGATTTCAAATCCTAAAAACACAGAAAGCAGCATCATCCAACCCTTGCTGGATGATAAAGCCATTTATGATTTCAAAAAGATCTCCTATCAACATATTCCAGATATCACCTGGTTCCCTGCTGTTAGTTTACAAGTAAAAGCCTTAGAGATTAATAATCCTTTAAATAAAATTGCTTATATTCATGGTGCTGGAGATCTGGTTCCGCTTTCATTAGAGAATATTGGCGTACAGGTAGATCTCTTAAACAGCAATCAGCTAACTAACACAAATCTTAAACAGTATGATGCCGTAATAGTCGGAATTAGGGCTTATAATGTTAGTCCTAACGCCAATCAATGGTTGCCAGCCTTGTTAAATTATGCGGAGCAAGGCGGAACAGTTCTGGTTCAGTACAATGTGAATTCAAAGATGAGCACGTCTCAGCTTGGTCCATATCCGTTTGAGATCAATAGAGATCGGGTAACTGAAGAACATGCAAAAGTCAACTTCACGAATCCCGCAGATCCAATTTTAAATTATCCCAACAAGATAACTGAAAAGGACTTTGAGGAATGGGTGCAAGAAAGAGGACTTTATTTTGCGACGAATATTTCTTCGGAATATCGTACGCCTTTAAGCATGACAGACAAAGATGAAAGTCAGAATAAGGGATCATTATTAGTGACAAATTATGGAAAGGGAAAGTTTGTTTATACTTCTTTATCCTTTTTCAGACAATTACCTGCCGGGGTACCGGGAGCTTATAGATTATTTGTAAATTTGCTGGCTAAGAACGAAAAAAATTAATAGTATAATGGAAAATCAAATCGAAAAATCAAACCAAATCAACGCAAAAGGAATTATCATACTCGTGGGAACAATATTAGCTGCTTTAACGGCTTGGGTTGCTACAGGTACTTTCTTAGGTGTAATAGCAGGTCTTGTTGGCGGATTCATTTTCGCTATCATCTTCATTACTGTATTGTTACCGTTTAAATCACATGACAGATAAAGGACTACCGCCATTCGTACGAAGCTGGAGACAATTCTATTGGATTATTGTCATCTGGTTAGTCGTTTGCATAGTTCTAATGTATATTTTTACTAAATATTTTGGATGAGTAGTATCGATTGGATAGTACTCATCTTTACCTTGCTTGCCATCGTTGCGTATGGTATTTACAAAAGCAAGAACGTCAAAACCATTGACGGCTATATCCTTAGTGACCGCTCGCTCCCCTGGTATACGGTAGGGCTTTCGGTCATGGCAACCCAGGCTTCCGCCATTACCTTTCTTTCAGCTCCTGGTCTCGCATACTCTTCCGGGATGAGCTTCGTGCAATTCTACTTCGGATTGCCCTTAGCAATGATCGTCTTATGTGTCACTTTTGTCCCTATATTTCACAAATTAAAAGTCTACACAGCCTACGAATTCCTTGAAAAAAGGTTTGATGTCAAAACAAGGATTCTCACGGCCATCCTTTTCCTCATCCAGCGAGGTATCTCTACCGGGATCACCATCTTTGCACCAGCTATTATCCTTTCTACCATTCTTGATATTGATTTAGTCATGACCACCATTGGCATTGGCTCTTTAGTCGTGCTGTATACGGTTTACGGCGGAACTAAAGCTGTGTCCTATACGCAACTACTTCAGATGTCAATTATTTTTGCCGGCTTATTGTTGGCAGGCGTGCTGGTTGTTCATTTACTTCCACAGGATATTGGCTTTAAAGAAGCATTGCATATCGCCGGTAAATCCGGAAAAGCAAATGCTATTGACTTTACATTTGATCTGGACAACCAATACACAGTTTGGACCGGGCTCATTGGCGGTTTCTTTTTGCAGCTATCTTACTTTGGCACCGATCAAAGCCAGGTAGGACGCTACTTAACAGGATCTTCTGTGAAAGAAAGCCGTCTAGGTCTGTTAATGAACGGCTTGTTGAAAGTACCCATGCAGTTCTGTATTCTATTGATAGGTATACTGGTATTTGCTTACTATCAATATCATACGCCACCTTTGTTTTTTAATGAACGGGAAACCGTTAAATTAGAAAATAGCGTCCACAAGGAAGAATACAACGATATTATCCAAAGACATCAGAAGCTAAGCGAAGAAAAAACGGTTCACATCAACCAACTTACAGCAGCTTTAAAAAATAAAGAAGAGCATAAAATTGATGAAGCAAGATCTGAACTACTAAAGTTCAATGAAGGTGATCAAAAGTTAAGGACCGAATTAGTGGAGCTCATTAAGAAAAATGACCCTGAGGCAGACACCAATGACAACAACTATATATTCCTTCAGTTTGTTACTGATACCTTCCCTAAGGGCCTAATTGGTCTATTAATAGCCATTATCTTCCTGGCCTCCATGGGTGCAACAGCGAGTGCCATTAACTCCTTATCTTCAACGACCGTTATTGACATCTATAAGCGCTTTGTTAAAAAGGGTGGAGACGATGCGCATTACCTTAAAATTTCCAGACTGAGTACTTTGTTTTGGGGAATCTTTACCATTATTATAGCTTTATATGCAAACCGGCTCGGAAACCTTCTGGAAGCCGTGAATATTCTAGGGTCCTTATTCTATGGAACTATCCTGGGAATCTTTTTAGTTGCTTTCTACATCAAGAGAATTGGCGGTAAAGCAGTTTTTTGGTCTGCCGTCATTTCAGAAGCCATTATCATAGGCATTTATAAAATGGAAGTCGTTGCTTTTCTCTGGTTAAACCTGATTGGTTGTGTCCTCGTTATTTTGATTGGTCTAATCCTTCAGTCGATTTTTACACAAAACTCTGAAAAAACAAAAACCGCTTAACATTCAGTAAGCGGCCGATATTATTAATAAAATTTTCTGTAGAGATCATAAAGAATCGCTTTATCCCGTTCCGTCAACACGCCGGAGAGGTCGCTCTTGACAAACTTTCGCTTAAATGACTTAATTGCGGCCTCAGGCCTTGTCATATCATATCCCATAAGCTTTAAAGCATCTATAGGATTAAAATTCATAGGTGGAGTTGTTAAATGGTCAGGATTATACCAAATCCCAAAACCACGCTCCGCTAATAATTGCCAAGGAAAAAACACATTCGGATCATCTTTCCTTCCCGGAGCAAAATCAGCATGCCCTATAAAGTTCTTTTGAGGGATACTATATTTCGTTTTCAAGGTGTCCAAGAGAACTAATAAAGAATTAATCTGTGCATCAGGAAAAGGTTCGCTTCCATTATTATCCAATTCAATACCAATAGATACAGAGTTCATGTCTGTAATATTTCCCCATTTCCCGCGGCCTGCATGCCATCCTCTTAAATAGTCATTCAGCATCTGTACAACCCTACCGTCTCTACCAATTACATAATGACTGCTCACTTTCGTATGAGCCAATTGAAAAGTACGGATTGTTTGTGCCAAACTCGCCTGTGAAGTATGATGTATCATCACAAAAGAAGGCTTCCGGACATCAAAATGTATTGCTGCGGCATAATCGTAAGATTTACTGGTTCCCTGCAAGAACATATTCCACGCCTGTTGTTCCGGCGTTAAGTTCGCGTCAGAACCGGGAAGTGCAACTGCAACGCTGGCTTGCTCAACGACCTCTGACACCTTATTTAGCGTATCCAAACGAGGAGTAGAACTTTCTACAATAACGGAGGGTGTAATAACAGATGTTTGTGATTGTAATACCTTCGACTTCTTGGCTGTTGAACAACCGACCAAGAATAACACCCCACAAATCGCAACAATCAGCTTCTCTGAAATTCTCTGCATTTATTCTATTTTGGTAAATTTAGTAACAGACCCATGGAAAGCATCTGGTTCCATTGAACTTTATTATCCATTGCCGAATCATACAAAACAACACCACCCAATGATACATTTATCAGCGATGTTACTTTCGCTGTTAAAGTGGCATCTAAACGATGTGAGGGATCTGAGATATCCTCATAGTCTGCAAATAAGTTGTAACGTGCTTTTAAATTAAGATTCTTTGCAATGTTCCGATCTAAGTTGGCGGTTAACTGAAAAGCCAGTTCATTTTTAAATATTTTTCCTTCCTCTACACCGAAGATCGGGCCGGTACCTTTAGTTACATCATTGGGATCAAAAAACTCACCGTGCTTCCTATAATAGTCTATCGCATTTAATGGTTTTAACCTATTATCCAGAATAAGCGTTTGGCGGGCCGTACCTGTACCAAATCTTAAGGAGAATGTTTGATCCGGTTTATATTCCAAACCGAATGATTCAGTAAAATAACCAGGAGCCATAAAAGAAGACTTTAAACCGGTTATAACCTCATTGCCTTCTGTGTCTTTACCGTAGTGAAAAGAATTATCAAACTGGGTCTCATATGTTAAGGATAAATAAACCGCCCAAGATTTAGTCAATTTATAAGATAATTTATTATCCCAGAATATCCGGTCATTATTAGGCTTCGCCAACTGACCTTCATTCTTTACTTTACCGTATTTCATATCCACCTCAGAGGTAAAGTTGAAATTATTTTTATTGAACTCTGATTTATGCCACAAGAGACCTCCAATAGCATAAGAGTTCAAACCTCCCAACTTCCAGTTTTCACTAAACTGTGCCTGATTAAAGTTTATACCCAATTTGGTCCAATGTTTCCAATAATTAACTCTTAAATCCAACTTAGGGATAGGAACATTTATATTTTTAATGGACAACGCTTCGCCATTATTTTGTTCTGAGATCGTACTATCCGGTTTTACACGTAACTCACGTAAATCCTGTGCTTGAACCATAGCGATTCCGAAAATAAAAATGAAAAGAGGTAATAGGTAAAATTTTATATTCATATTAATTTTCTTTTTTTACATCTAATTTAATGTCTGGTAATTCTCGCAAAGGTCGTAAATTTGGGTGTAGTTTAAACACTTCATACTTACTTTTTATATATTTAACCATTTGATAGTAGTTTGCTGTGGTAACAAATTCGTAGGTTGGCCTAAACAATTGCATAAATGCCTTTAGATCATCTCCTTCCAATCCTATCAAATTCCGTACTAATTCTGGCGTAAAATAGAAATCTATTATATTTTCTTCATGCAGCTTTCCGATAAACTGGGTAAAACGGCGCGCATTTTTCCCTTCTTTGCTAATCATGTTATAAATAGAATTAATATTCAAACCAGCTCCAGTCATACCTACAGAAAATAATTCACCAGGTGCTGCTAGTTCAAAATGCTTGCCATAATCTCTTTTAATTTCGTTTAATACCTCATCCGGATTCTTCCGACCATAAATAGTTACTTCTTTTATCGACTTGATATCTTCCTTAAGGTTTACAATCAAGGCCTTTTGATCATTATAAACGACGGTATCTGATATATAACCCGTTTTTTTAAATACCAGCACGTCGCCCTTACTTACAGGGGTTCTGAATTCACCACGAGCGTCATTAAACAAGTACTTTTGGGTATTCTGGTTTCTGATCTGCACTTCTCCTAACCTGCGCTTAGTATCCTTATCATAAACAATACCCTCCAGGCTCTGCTGTGCAAATAACAATACAGGGCAGAACAAGTAGATAAAAAGAAATATACGGATAACAAATTTCACTCTTATAAAACTACGCCTTAGAAGAATATCTTGCTAATATTTAACATCTTTTAATAGAACTTGTAACTATTTTGATACGACAAGCAGCTGCCCAATGGAAACATTTTCAGAGTCCAGGCCGTTTAATGCCTTAATCGCATCGACAGAAACATTATATTTTTTAGCAATCGCAGTTAGTGTATCTGAGGCTTTTACCTCATAAATAATCATTGCTACAGGTTTTTTAATTTCTTCTGTTGGCGCAGAAGGCTCCTCAACGACTTTTTCTTCAATAACCTCTTCAACCTTTTCTACTCTTGCAATCATTTCTGAGGGAGCCTCAGCTATGTCATATTGTTGAAGGTTATAGCGTTCTATTAAATCAATTAATAGATCAGGGTAACGCGGGTTAGTCGCATATCCTGCTGCTTTGAGACCTCTTGCCCAACCTTTATAGTCGTCTTTTTTAAGCGTGAAGAGCTTCTCGTAGCGTTTTCGCAAAAGAAATTGCGAGTGATCTCGGAAAGATTGTTCGGGGTCATTGTACACCCTAAAGCAGTCATTTGCTGTGTCGTCCGGACGGTTTACGGATTTACCATTCCAAGTTCCGCCACATTTGATTCCAAAATGGTTATTGGCTTTGGTTGCCAAATAGCTATTTCCATTACCTGATTCAAGAATCGCTTGCGCCAATTTTATACTCGCCGGAATACCATATTTATTCATCTCTTCGATAGCGATGTCTTTGTACCGATCGATGTAACTCAGGCCACTTGTGGAAGTGCCTTTATGTCCTGATGAGGAAGTCTTTGTAGAACTGTTTAAGGACCCTTGTGGGTGCTTAAGTGCTGTGTTTCTTTTAGTTCCACATGAAACAAAAAACAAGGCCAATATCAAACCGGCCAATAAAAACTTCTTCATTTTGATGACAAATGCGCTTAGTTAAGATTTACTTTTTCGTCGTACTTTTCAAGGTCATATTGGGCAATCGTAGACATTACTTTTTTAGACCAATCGCCTGTCTCAGAATATCCTGATCTAGCGATTCCTTTTACCCAACCTTTATAGTCTTCCGAAGAGTGGTTCGTAAATAATGGTTGTGTTGCTTTTCTTCGTTGTAGAAGTCCAACAAAATCTCGGTAAGAATCTAACACAGAACCATAGCCTTTATACGCAGAACGGATCTTTTTACTGTTGTTCTTTCCTTTGATACCAAAATGATTATTTAAATAACGTGCAATTCTACTGTTGCCATATGCACTTTCGTGAATTGCCACCGCTAAAATTACAGATGCCGGAACCCCTGTCTCGCGCATAAGCTGCTGAGCTTCCGGACTATGTTTCTCAATGTACGACTTTGTCGTATAATTTTGAGCTTGAAGCCCTAATGTTGAAAGTACAGTAAGTATACATACTGCAAAAATCTTTCTACAATGTTTTAGCATAAAACTTGTTTTAGTTTAACACTACTTTTTGCGTAGCACAAAAAGCCCATCTCTAATTGGCAAAATAAGCTTATCTACTCTTTTATCTTTTGCCAAGGTTTGATTTAATTCAATTACTTGCTGCGTTTGCTTGTCCGGACTTTCATCAAAAACCTTGCCCTTCCATAATACATTATCAATTAATAATAACCCTCCTGGTCGTACCCGATCAATCAACATATTAAAATAATGCAAGTTCCTTTTTTTATCAGCATCTATAAATACCAAATCAAAAGTCCCTTCAATCGTTGGAATTACGTCAACCGCATCTCCTATATGATATTCAATCTGGCTTGCATAAGGGGATTCATCAAAATAAGATTGAACCCTCTCCTGCTGCTCTTCATTAATATCTATGGTATGCAATTTCCCCTCATCCTCCAATCCTTCTGCTAAACAGAGCGTCGCATATCCTGTAAAAGTCCCGATCTCCAAAGCTAATCTGGGATGAATCATTTTGCTAAGCATAGCTAGAACCCTTCCCTGATAGTGACCCGATAACATATGTGGCTTCGTTTCCTTCAGATAGGTCTCTCTATTCACCTTTTTTAACAACGAATTTTCATCATCCGTAGTATCTTCCAGATAGCTGTTTAATGGATTAGACTCTTCAAACATACAGCGCAAAGATAAATATTAGTGATCAATTTAACCAACGTTTTTTTATCAATCGATTGATAAACAACATGTTACCAAGTAACAAACGGAAATCTATACCGCATTAAATGCTCTTAAAGCCCCTTCAAAAAAGAGACATTTTTGATTGATTGATTGTTTTTCGTCATATTTTCTATCAAAAATTCTTTCATTTTAAGATTTGTCAGATAAAGAATGGCATGTATATTTTTCCCTCACTCTACCCCATCTTACCCATACCTTGTCCATACTTCTCCCAATGAAAAGCGAAGAAAATAGGAATGAGTATTGGTAAAGTTAAGATGTAAAAAACCAGTATTCTGGAGCTGGCATGAATGGGGAACTTGTCTGGTCCGACCTTTCTTATGGTAAGCAAAGACAAAAAAACACCCCCAAAAGTTTTACCTCTCGAGGGTGAAAAAAAATAATTCCTTATTTATAATGAGAAAGACGAGGAAGTCTTTTCACTGTTATATTACGTCTGTTGTCTTAGTACTAATCTAATGATGCCGTAATTAATCTTAAGAATTCAGATCGGGTAACATCATTTTGAAAAGCGCCTGTAAACGCCGAAGTTGTTGTCACTGAATTTTGTTTTTGAACGCCGCGCATAGCCATACACATGTGTTTACATTCGATAACAACGGCAACACCGGCAGGATTTAAAGTTTGTTGAATACAATCGCGGATTTCATTCGTCAGTCTTTCCTGTACTTGCAGTCTTCTTGCAAAGACATCCACCACACGTGGGATTTTGCTTAACCCAACAATATGACCGTTTGGTATATATGCGATATGAGCCTTTCCGAAGAAAGGTAACATATGGTGCTCACACATTGAGTAGACTTCGATGTCTTTAACAACGACCATTTGGCTATATTCTTCTTCAAACATAGCTGCTCGAAGGAGTTCCGCGGGATTGACATCATAACCATGTGTCAAAAATTGAAGTGATTTTGCTACGCGTTCGGGGGTCTTGATCAGACCTTCACGATTTGGGTCTTCACCCAAGGCTTGGAGAATATCTTTATAATGTTCTGCAATTCGTTCAACATTCTTTTCGTTGTATTGGTCGATTTTTAAGTAACCGTCCTGTTCTTCTTCTTCAAATTGTTGAAATTTGCTCATTCTAACTAAAACTTATAGGTGATTTATTCGCCGAAATATTCGACATAATTATTTTCGGTTTCGTGAAGTCTAATTGCATGTAGGATTACCTTTTCTTTCTCGAAGAAAGGCTTTAGGATATGAAAGATCTCCATAGCGATTACTTCCGTTGAAGCCATCTTATCTTTCATGAAATCCACATCAAGGTTTACATTTTTATGATCTAACTTATCTATAACTTCATTTAGGATGATTTCCTTCATTCTTTTTAAGTCAATCAGAAATCCGGTTTCCGGATTAATGTGCCCTTTTACAGTCACGTATAAGTCATAATTATGACCATGCCAATTGGGGTTAGAACAGTTTCCGAAAACACGCTCATTTTCCTCAAGAGACCAGTCTTCACGATAGAGCTTGTGAGCAGCATTAAAACGTTCGCGTCGTGTAATATAAATCATAATGGCAAAGATAAAGTAAATTACCGTAAATTAGTAGTTTGAGGAATATATATGAAAACGCTGGTCATTGCGGCAACAGAATTAGAAATAGCAGCATCTATTCCTATATTCATTGAGACAAAAACAGATTATTTGGTAACCGGAGTTGGCATGGTAGCTACCGCCTTTTCCATGGGCCAATACTTAGCCGGAAAATCTTATGATCTCTTAATTAATGTGGGCATTGCCGGAAGCTTTAGCACCTCCCATCCATTAGGGTCATTATATAAGGTTAAAACGGATCGTATTCTGGGTTTTGGTGCGGAAAACGATCAACATTTTATCCCCATTGACAACTTGGGATTTGGCACCTCGGTTTTTGTTGAAAGCTTACCTCAACAAGATCTTGGTTCCTCTTTCTACCAGTTGCCCTATATGAATTCCATAACAGTAAATACGGTTCACGGTGCGGAAGAAAGCATCGCAGAGATTCGAAAAGAATATTGTTCAGATCTGTTGGAAAGTATGGAAGGAGCTGCTTTTTTCTATGTCGCAAATAAATTAAAGATTCCCTGTATACAGGTTCGAGCTATTTCGAATCTGGTGGAGAAACGGAATGTTGAAAACTGGAATATTCCTTTAGCTTTAAAAGAGCTCAATTCTTGGCTGGGGAGCTTCCTTCTTACTGTCAGAGAATAAAACAAGCTTTATAAAACGTTTGAGTAGACCTGCTTGCATCGAAAATAGTACACTGCCAATAAGGAAATTCGAGAAATAATCTTATTTTTGCATAATCTAAACAAAATTCACTATCTGTAATACTGATGAGAGAAATACAATTCAGAGAAGCGCTTCGTGAAGCGATGAACGAAGAAATGCGTAAAGACGAAACAATCTTTTTAATGGGCGAGGAAGTCGCTGAATATAATGGTGCATACAAAGTAAGTCAGGGTATGCTTGATGAGTTTGGTGCCAAACGTGTTATTGACACACCAATTGCTGAGCTTGGTTTTGCGGGTATCGGTGTTGGAGCGGCAATGAACGGTTTGAGGCCAATTATAGAATTCATGACCTTCAACTTCTCATTAGTTGCGATCGACCAGATTATTAATGCGGCAGCAAAAATCCGTCAGATGAGTGGTGGTCAGTTTTCATGTCCGATTGTTTTCCGTGGTCCAACAGGTAATGCCGGACAATTAGGAGCACAACACTCTCAAAACTTTGAAAATTGGTTTGCGAACACTCCGGGATTAAAAGTTGTTGTACCTTCTAACCCTTACGATGCTAAAGGTTTATTAAAATCTGCTATCATTGATCCGGATCCGGTAATCTTTATGGAATCTGAAGTTATGTATGGCGATAAAGGAGAAGTTCCTGAAGAAGAATATTACTTGCCTATCGGAAAAGCGAATGTGATAAAAGAAGGTTCTGCTGTTACCATCGTATCTTTCGGTAAAATGATTTCTCGCGTAGTTCTTCCTGCAGTTGAAGAATTGGAAAAAGATGGTGTTAGTGTAGAATTAATCGACTTACGTTCTGTACGTCCTATTGATTTTCCTACAATCATTGAATCTGTTAAGAAAACTAATCGCTTAGTGATTGTTGAAGAGGCTTGGCCACTTGCTTCAATCTCTTCTGAAGTCACTTTCCACGTACAAAAACATGCATTTGATTATTTAGATGCTCCTGTAATACGTGTTACTTCTGCAGATGTACCTTTGGGATATGCCCCTACTTTAGTAGAAGCATCATTACCAAGTATTGCTAAAGTTGTAAAAGCGGTAAAAGAAGTTTCTTATATTAAAAAATAAACGTTTTATATCACGCTATTAAAACCTCAGTACTTTGACTACTGAGGTTTTTTTTGTGGAAAATATTTGTATTTTTAGTCAATATTTAAAAACCAAAGTATGAAAAAGTTATTCGTTCTGTTTTTACTTTCCTCAGCGGCTTTTGTTTCAAAGGCACAGGAAGTGGACTTTAAAATTAAATTGCCTTTAAACCAGCCGTATAAAGCGGTCACCACAATAAAGATGGATATGGATGGCGAGCAAAGTATGATTATGGACATGGTTATGAAATCAACCATTACTGCCACCAAGTTTGAAAATTCCAATTATACTATGGAAAATGTGACTAATGCAGTAAAAATGGATATGGATGCCGGGATGATGACCATGAGTTATGATTCTGAAAATCCTTCTGATGATCCTACTTCAGAAATGCTAGGTGCCCAAATGGGAAAAGTAATTGGTCAAAAAATAACAATGATCAATTCAGAAAGAGGTAAAGTTGTTTCATCGGAAACACCTGAAGGAATTGAAAATGCTTTTGATAATATGGGTATGACGGCAAGTTATCCGGAGAAACCGGTAAAGCCGGGAGACACATGGCCTGTAGAAACAACGCAAAAAGGCATTAAAACCGTTGCGAATAGCAAATACATTGGCAAAAACGCCGAAGGACATCAAATAGAGACTGTCGGAGAACTTTTTGATGATGAGGACAACAAGATTGGAACATTTACCTCAAATTATATCATCGACCCTGAAACTTTCTTTAGTAAATCAGGAACAATGAAGATGAATATGGATTTGGAAGGGCAAAAAATCGTTACAGACTTAACAATGACTGTCACTAAATAAAATCTTTTGATAGAAAACAGAAATGCCCGAGAGCGATGCTATCGGGCATTTTTATAATTTAAAAAATGAGATTAAGCGTTAACTTCAGCTTTGTAATCATCAGCTGATAATAAAGCATCTACATCAGCTAAGTTGTTTAATTTTACACGGATAATCCATCCTTCACCATAAGGGTCAGAATTTACCAACTCCGGATTAGCATCAATAGCATCATTTACAGATAATACCGTCGAAGCAACTGGCATAAAAAGATCAGATACAGTTTTTACCGCTTCGATCGTTCCGAATACCTCGTTTTCTGCAACTTCATCACCTACAGTGTTGATATCAACAAATACGATATCACCCAGTTCTCTTTGAGCAAAGTCTGTAATTCCGATAACGGCTTCATCACCTTCTACACGAATCCATTCGTGATCTTTGGTGTATTTTAATTCTGAAGGAAAATTCATGTTTTTTCTATTTGTATTTCCCCCAAAAATAGGATTAAGAACGGAGAATACAAAAGTTATTGTATTTTTATCCTATGAATCCATGCATCGCTAAACTATCAGATATTGCCCGAAAAGAAGATAGGTTAATTATTGGCTTAATGTCAGGCACCTCATTGGATGGTTTAGATGTGGCACTATGCAGAATTTCCGGAGATGGAAATCATTCTAAAATCCAACTTATAAAATTCGACACGCTGGATTATGAAGATTCTTTTAGAGCTCGGATTCGTGAAGTTTTTGCGAAAAGAACCATTGATCAACAGGTTCTCTGTGGATTAAACGCTTACATCGGTGATACCCACGCAACGTTGGTCTTAAAAGCCTTGAAAAATTGGGATATTAATCCGCAAGAGGTCGATTTAATTGCAAGTCATGGTCAAACGGTATATCACGCTCCACAGTCTTTTACCGGGGACACTTCCCTACCCAATAGTACCTTACAGTTGGGTGATGCAGACCATATTGCCGTCAAGACAGGAATTATCTGCCTCTCTGATTTCAGACAAAAACACATTGCTGCCGGTGGAGAAGGCGCTCCTTTAGCTGCATACGGAGATTATCTTTTATTTTCTTCCCAAGAAGAAAACCGCATCTTGTTGAATATCGGCGGGATATCTAATTTTACCTTTCTTCCTAAAATTGGTTCTGAACGGATGGCTTATGCGACGGATCTTGGGCCTGGAAATACGATGATGAACCAATATATGGCCAAACATTTCAATCTTGAGATGGATGAAAATGCTGAATTGGCAAAAAAGGGCAAATTAAATGAGCTTTTATATGTTGAGCTCCAAAAAGAAGCTTTTTTAACCCTTGGCTTTCCTAAAACAACAGGTCCTGAAGTATTCAATCTGGATTATCTGGATGCTGCTCTAAAAAGAACCACAATCACAGGGGTCAGTCATGCGGATATAATGGCAACTTTAAATAGCTTTTCTGCTCATACGATGATTAAGGGAATTCAGGAAGCTACTAAAGATCTCAATGGTTTTAAAGTCTATGTCAGCGGCGGTGGGCTACATAATCCGCTTTTATGGGATCAACTTCAGGAAGCATTCCCGGGACAAATAGAATCATTTCAGAAGCTGGGACTCAATCCGGATGCGAAAGAGGCTTGCTTATTTGCGATACTAGCCAATGAAACTGTTGCCGGAACAGCTAAATCTGTTTCCAGGATAAAAAACTCTCCAGCCGTTTGTATGGGCAAAATCAGTCTTCCTTATTGATCCAATGCCTGATGGATAAAATATTTGAATGGAATCATACTTTCATAACGCTTAATAACATTTTCTAAAGCCCTAGACGACTCCATTTCCTTTCTGCTAAGGTTAGCGTGTAAGATGAAGCTTTTGTGCTTTAAAAGGTCTATATGCTCGTGATCTGCACCATATCCCGCAGGAGGTCTTTGCAGTTTGTCTTCAGCGGAAAGATCTTCTGCTTTCCATCCACCTTTTTCAAGCGCTTTAAATAATTCGTAAGCGTTGTAGTCAATCTCCTGTCTTATGGCATCCAAATGCTGTTTATCAGGCCTCCAATACCCCACAGCAATAAAAGTACCTTCGGGTTCAATATGGATATAATACTCAGGACCAGCAAGCTTCCTTCCATCTACTGATATTCCAGCCGCAAACCAACTCTTATAAGGGTCCTTATTTTTGGAAAATCTAACATCCCTATAAATCCTAAACAAACATTTCTTAGCCTGAATATCTTCGTGTATGTGGGGATCTAATTCGGAAAGTTTAAGAATAACCTGTTCGATAAAAGCAATAACATTTTCTAAAGCGGCATCGTATTCAGCTTTATGCTCTTGAAACCACTCTCTGTTGTTGTTAACTCTCAAGTTATCCAAGAATTCAAAGGTTGCTTTTTCAATCTTCATGATTTATAAAATAATGTGAAAAGTTATTTTTTATCTAAGATACTAGGATTTACAAATAAATATAGCGCATATAATCCTGCAAATATTACATATCCTATTAACATTATAATCAAAATTGTGGAAGGAAATTCATTCTTCATATTCCATCTTAATAATACTAACGTCCCTACCAGAAAATGCACAAAATTACCCAGATAAAGAGCCTTCCCATAAATTCCTCCGATCAAAATCGCTTTTGCCATCCAATTTGTAATGGCAAATCCAAAATATAAAGCACCAAGAATTTGAATAATCAATATAAGATATTGACTTTCCGTAATGTGGAAAATAGTTAAAACTTCATCTGGAAGAAATGTGCAGAATAAAGCTATAATCCCTAAAAAGATACTGCTAACTATTTGTACAACTCTCGTATTCATCATAAAAGAACTTTTAGGTTTAAGCTTAATCAAAATAATGTTAATCTATCAGGAAACTATTCAAATTAAAGTAAGCAAAATATAAACTAAAGGAGCAGCAATTAATAGTCCGTCGAATCTGTCTAAAAACCCACCATGTCCCGGAAGAATTTTTCCTGAATCTTTAATTCCTAAGCTTCGTTTGAGCATAGATTCCACCAGATCTCCTAAGGTTCCGAAAACTCCTATCACAAGAGCAATGCTACACCATTCTGTTTTAGTTAAAGTGCCGAAAACTCTTTCCAGATTATAAGCAAACAACACGGCAAGTAATACTCCACCGATAAATCCTTCCCAAGTCTTATTCGGACTAATTCGTTCAAAAAGCTTTGTTCTACCAAAGGCTCTACCGGAAAGGTACGCTCCTGTATCATTTGCCCAAAGAATAATTAAAAAACCCATTGGGATATAAGGATTAAAATTTCCCTGTATGAAACCAAGACCTATAAAAAACAAAAAAGGCACTGTACCATACCATATACCTAATAAGGTATACGCCAAATCATGGAAAGGTTTTTCTCGTTTTAAATATAAGGAGGAGATAAACAGTAAAGAAAATAAGGGTAAAACTATGCCAAATAGTTTCAAAGGAACAATACCCAAAAAATAAAGACTTGTTATAGCAGCTAAAACAGTGGAAGTGAGAATACCTAAGCCTATCAAGGGTTTAGTATCTGCCGTTTTACAGATTGTGAAGAACTCCTGAGCTGCCAATATGCCCACTATACTAAAAAATACAGCAAATACATATTGGTTAAAAATTGTTGCACATATCAAGGCAACAATAAAGAAAAATCCTGTAATAGCTCTAGTTTTCATTTAATTCTTCATCATCTCCAAAAGAATCAATTAAAGCAGCTGCCTCAGCCTGATGATCCTTGTCTACATATAATTCAATATTTCCAAATAAGTAGGAAGAGTCCTGTTTATTTAATACAACAGCCGGTATGTTGTTTTCTACCAACATTTGTTTTACAACTTCCGCTTCAAAAGCGTTCTTATAAACTTTTATTTTAATCCAGTTTGGGTTCATCTAATTGTTTGTCTTTATGTGATATTTTATAAAAATAATAACCAACAGCAATGCTCAAGATTATACTTCCCACATACAACATGCTGGAATAGGAAGTAGCATTCTGAAGGTCCTCAAATGATTTTCCTTCTCTAAAATACAAGAAAGCGATGATGGTAACCGAAACATTGTTCAAAAAATGAGCAAATACCGGTACCCATATATTATTAGTCCAAATGAAAGCATACCCGAAAATTAATCCTAAAAACATTCTGGGAAAGAATCCATAGAACTGTACATGTATGGCGGAGAAAACAATAGCTGTTACCCAAACGGCGGCATGTTGATTTTTAAAGAGTCTCCCAAAAATGTTTTGTAAGGCTCCTCTGAAATAAAATTCTTCAACGATTGCCGGTATGATAGCCATAACTAAAACATTCAACAATAACATCTTAACACTATCTACCATGACCAGCTGCTCCGTTAAATGTGCCATCTGATCTTCTTGGGCACGCATCCAGGATTCAATTGATTCCAATGATTGTGGCAGTTTCATGCTCATGTTCCATTGGCTGATTAATTCCATTAACGGATTACATACGATAAGCAAAATGAATATGAGTAGAAGATAGGTCGAAAGGTTTTTCCCCCTGGAGGGAAAGTAATTATATTGTTTTTTCTCAATAAGTTGCAAAAAAACAGGTGGTAATAAAAAGGTGGCTATACTGCTGACTCCAAGCAATAAATAGAGCAGTTGAGTATTACCGGCAGACAGGGAATCTCCTAAGCTCAGGACATCATTTATATTTCCTGTGCTAAATAGAATACCTAAAACCAGGATTAATTGTAAACCGAAAGAACAAGCAAAGGTTAATCCCAAAAGGATCATCAAAGAAAGCCAGGGGGAGTTTTTCTTATTCTCGAACATGAGTGGTTCCATTAAATGTCCCGATTATTTTCCAACCATTCCTGATAACTCTTTTCGAGTACTTCAACAAATACTTCGATGGGTTGTGCTCCCGAAAGCGCATACTTACGATCAAACAGAAAGAAAGGAACACCCCGAACACCTATTTGCTGAGCTTCATTAATATCTTGTTTCACTTCATAAGCAAATTGATCGCTATGAAGAGCTTGTTTAGTCAATTCTGGAGACAAACCTTCTTCTTCGGCTAACGTCGCCAATACGTCTTCTTTTCCTATATCCAGCCCTTCCTCAAAATGAGCTTTAAACAAACGACCGGTTATTTCTATTGCCTTTCCCTCTGTATTCGCGAAATGAATTAATTGGTGCGCCATAAAAGTATTCGCTGGAATATTTTTACTGAAGTCAATAATTAAACCTGCCTTCTGACCCATCTGCTCAACATTACCCGTCATCTCCTTCACCTGGTCTGTACTCATCCCTTTGGAACGAGAAAGATAAGCATAGGTGTTTTCTCCTGATTCATTGTGATAATTAGGGTCTAATTGGTAACTCTTATACAGAACTTCTATTTTATCCTTAAAACTTAAGGAATTAAGTGCCTTTTCAAAGTGTTGCTTTCCAATATAACAGAAAGGACACATAATATCTGACCAGATTTCTACTAACATGTCCAAAAATACTCTTTTAAATCTTTAAAATGAACAAGAGCCAAGGTATATGGCTTGGCTCTTGTTCCTAAATTAGTTTACCCGGATAGGATCTTTCGGTTTTTTAAGTTCTTTATAAGGGTAAGTTTTCATCTCTTCTAATAAGAGTTGAACTGTTCTTTCCAACTGCGGGTCTTTCCCTTCCAATAAATCTTTAGGTGTTTGTTCTACGAAAATGTCTGGAGCAACACCTTCATTTTCGATAATATAGTTACCATTAAGATCAAAAACACCAAAGTTAGGAGAAGTTACCATTCCACCATCCAATAAAGCCGGATAGCCAGATATTCCTACAAGAATACCCATAGTTGTTCTACCCACTAGTTTACCTAGCCCTTTGAAACGGAACATATAAGGCATCATATCACCCCCTGAGCCGGCATTTTCATTAATGATCATCGCCTTAGGGCCAAAAATACCATTTCCCGGAGTGGTGAAGCTTTTCCCGTCACGAATACCCCATCCCGAAATCAATTCCCTGGATAATAGGTCAATCACATAATCTGCAACTGAACCACCACCATTATTACGTTCATCAAGTAATAAGGCCTTTTTATCCATCTGAGAGAAGTAATAACGATTGAATGACACATAACCTTCACGACCTGTATTTGGCATATATACATAAGCAATCTGCCCATTACTTAAAGAGTCTACTTTTTTACGATTACTCTCTACCCAGTCTTGACGTCTTAAGGCTATTTCATTTCCAAAAGAAATAGGTTTTACAATAATATCTTTAGCACCAGCCAATGTAGGTTTGTCATTTACTTTTAAACCGATTTGCTTATCAACAGTAAAATCAAACAGACTATAGATGTCGATATCTGCTGTTAGTTCCTGACCATTGACAGAAAGAATATACATTCCCTCTTTAACCCCTAAACCTGGTTCTGCCAAAGGAGCTTTAAAAGAAGGGTTCCAATCCATTCTGCTGTAGATCTTCTTAATGCGATACCTATTGTTCACGATTTCAAAATCTGCACCTAAAACTCCTGAAGAAACAGATGGAGCCGAAGGTTCATCCCCAGGATAAATATAGCTATGACCTACTACTAACTCTCCTAACATTTCATTAAGTAAATAGCTCAAATCAGAACGATGGTTCACATAAGGTAAGAATATTTCATACTTTTTCTTGATAGCTTCCCAATCATTCCCATGCATATTTTCCACATAGAAGAAATCTTTCTGCATAGCCCAAACTTCGTTGAATATTTGATTCCATTCTTGTTCAGGTTCAACCCGAAGCTTAATATCATCCAACTTCAGCTTACCGATATCCCCTGCCGGTTTTTGTCCTGCAGTAACAATAAAATAGCCTTGTTGGTTTCTATATAGCATTTGTTTGCCATCACTACTTATGGAATAACCTCTTGCATTTTCAACAATTGACTTTTCTTCTAATTTTTTAAGGTCATAAGCGTATATATTACCATTACGCATATAGATTAACATATTCTCTACCGAACCGTCAAAGCTATACGAACCTGCCGGAATTGAAAGTGCAATTATGCGATTATTAATATTAGCGAAATCTACTTTGGTTAATTTCACTTCTTCTTTCTTTTCTGCTGCTTTTCCGTCTTTCTCCTTATTATTCTTTTTATCTTCTTTTTTTCCTTTTTTATCCTCAGGTTTTTCGTCTTTGCTTTCTTTAGGAGGATCTGTTTTTATGGTTTCCTCATCGCTTTCGTTTTTAAAGATGGAAGGTGAATCGCTGGATAGAATAAAAGCGTAAGGCGTAAATTGAGTGTTTCTGTCGTAAGCAGTCATGTGCAATCCAGAGTTAGTCAAACCTACATCGGTACTTGCGGAGAAGATTAAATATTTCCCATCTCTGGTAAAGATTGGCTGCCGTACTACACTCATGCCATCTGTAATTTGTTGAGATTTTTGCGTATCCAGGTTGTATAAAAACACCGCATTTATTCCATTATTAAGTGTCTTCAAATAGGTAATCCACTTAGAGTCCGGAGACCAGCTGGATTGAAAGTAATTGTATGATCTTCCTGTGTGTGATCCAAGATAATCATCAGCGACCTTAACGGGCTTCTTTGTATCAATATCAACATAATAAAGACTTAAATGTGCATCATTGTAAAAGAGTTTTTTACTATCCGGAGACCAGGTTGGTTGAAAGTAAAAATTAGATGTTCCCAAACTTATATATACAGGCTCATCCATTCCTTTTTGATCGCGAAGAACAAGCTCATATTTACCATTTTTATCCGAGATATAAGAAATCCATTTCCCATTAGGGGACCAGGCCGGAAACTTCTCATGCGAGCCGGGAGAATTAGAGATATTTCTGGCATCACCTTTTTCCTTTGGCACTGAGAAAATCTCACCTCTGGATTCAAACAGAGCCCTTTGTCCGGTCGGGGAGATTTCAAAGTTTCTTAAATCATTTTTCATATCTACATAATGACCCCTTTTAGACAGAGCGTCAGCTTGGATGTTGATAGAAATAGGATTTGATGATTTATTAGTGGTGTTTAAAAGATGTAATTTACCGGCTTGTTCAAAAATTAATTCATTCCCATTCCCCTGTAAAGTGCGAACATCATAATCGCTAAAATTGGTCAGCTTATCAATCTGTTTAGAATTGACATCATAGCTATATACATTGACAATTTTATCACGATCGGAAAGAAAATAGATCTTATCATTTAGCCATATAGGTTTCACATCATTACATCGTTCTCCCGGCACAATCTGAATATCGTTTGTTTGGGTATCGAATATCCAAATATTAGGCATTCCACCACCGCGATATCTTTTGAAGGCAACTCTTTCACGCTCTGTAGGATCGCCGTTTTTAAGGTAAGCCCAATATCTTCCATCTGCTGAAGGAGATCCCTGATAAGCTTCCGGCATTGGTAAAGGATAATCTACTGAACCATTTAGTTTGGATTTATAGAGTCGTGACCCCAAAGAATAAGTTAGCTCTCTTGTTGTTGTGAAATAAACTTCATCATTAGATAACCAGCCGCGTACCACATCTGCTGAAGGGTGACTGGTGACACGTTGAGGTTCTCCTCCCTGTATTGAAATAACATATATATCCGTATTCCCATCATAATTTCCCGTAAATGCAATCTTTGATCCATCCGGAGAAAAAATAGGATTCTGCTCTACTGCAGGATTTACTGTAAGTCTTCTAGGGTTTTGACCATTCTTATCTGCAATCCAAATGTCACCACCATATACAAAACTGATATTATTTTGACTAATTGTGGGGTTTCTGAGCAATAAGGTCTCTTTAGCTGTTTGTCCAAAACTAATTTGGGTTGTCGCTAAGGCAAAAATTGTTAGAATATTTTTTAGCATAAAAATTAATTGGTATGAGCTATAAAAATAGGGAAAAAGATTTGAGATAAAAGAAGAAGGACCTTGTTTAATCCTATATATAAAAAAACGCCGGTACTCTCATACCGGCGTTATAATTTTTTTCTAGAAAACTATGCTTCTTCAGAAGCGATTTCTTCGTCAACTAAGATTCTACCACAGTGTTCACAGATGATAATCTTTTTTCTTTGGCGGATTTCCGACTGTAGTTGAGGTGGTATCTTGTTGTGACAACCTGAACAGCTATCACGTTCAATATATACCACTGCCAATCCATTACGGAAAGATCTACGTAGTTTTTTGACAACTTTAAGAAGACGATCTTCGATAATTGCTTCTGACTTTTCAACTTGAGTAACCAATTGGTCCTCTTCTTTTTGAGTTTCAGAAGTAATCGTTTCTAATTCTTTTTGTTTAGCTGCCAATTCTTCTTTGCTGAAATCCACATTTTTTACTGTAGCATCATAAGCTTCAGTTTTGTTTTTGATTTCGAATTCAGCTTCGCGAATACGTTTTTCACACACTTGAATTTCTAACCCTTGTATTTCAATTTCTTTAGAAATTGCGTCATACTCACGGTTATTTTTTACTTCATTTAATTGTGTTTCGTATCTTTTAATTGCAGCTTGCGCATCTTTGATCATGTTTTTGCGCTTCACAATAGAATCTTCTAATTCGTCTAGCTCATTACGAATTTTTTCGATACGTGTATCTAAACCTGCAATCTCATCTTCCAGGTCAGCTACCTCAATAGGTAGTTCTCCACGTACTTGGCGAATTTTGTCAATCTGTGTTTCGATTGATTGCCACGCCCATAAAGCTTTTAGTTTTTGTTCTACGGTTTGTTCCATTAACTGTAGTATTTTGTTGGATTTGTGTCTATTTCTGTCAATAGGACAGCAAAGTTAGCAAATTTTTTCCGAATTATGTCTAACAATAATTCTTGCGTAAATTGTTCACTTTCAAAATGTCCTATATCTGCAATTATAATCTCTCCTTCTGCATCAAAAAACTCATGATACTTGTAGTCAGCAGTGATGAAAACATCTGCCCCAGAGCGTTTTGCATCATTTAATAAAAATCCTCCTGCTCCTCCACAAACTGCAACCCTGTTAATTTTTTTACCCAAGATTTGTGTGTGTCTAATAACATTAAGATTCATTTTCTCTTTTAAATAGGCTAAAAATTCAAGCTCTTCCATCGGCTCTTCCAGATTTCCGATAACTCCTGAACCTACATAGTAATGTGCGTTTTCAATTGTTAAGATCTGATAAGCTACCTCTTCATAAGGATGAGAAGACAGCATTGCCACTAAGATATTTCTTTCTATATGTACCGGAAAGATTACCTCAATTTTTGTCTCCTCTACTCTTTCTTGCTCTCCTATTTTACCAACAGCAGGTTTAGCTCCTAGTAAAGGTCTAAATGTTCCATATCCGGCGGTATTATAACTACATTGATCATAATCTCCTACAGCACCAGCTCCGGCATCAAAAAGTGATTGACGAACCTCCTCAACATGCGTTCTCGGAACATAAACAATTAATTTCTTTAATAATCCGGATTTAGGTTTTAGAATAGCCTGGTCTTTTAAGTTTAATTTGTCAGCCATTTTAGAACTTACACCGCCAACAACATTATCTAAATTCGTATGGACTGCATATAATGCAATATCATTCTTGATAGCTTTAATAACAACTCGTTCTACATAGTTCTTACCGGTAAACCTTTTAAGACCAGAGAATACAATAGGGTGATGAGAGATAATCAGGTTACAACCTTTAGCAATTGCCTCATCGACAACCTCTTCTGTGCAATCTAAAGAAATTAAAATTTGTGTAACTTCCTGATTGGGATCACCTACTATTAAACCAGAATTATCATAACTCTCTTGGAAATTTAATGGGGCAATTTGCTCCAGATGTTCAATTATCTCTTTAATTTTCGTCATCATTTGTTTTTTCCTCTTGTGAATCTCTCCATTTATTATGCTCTATCAGCAAAACCCTATATTGGTTTATTTTAAACCAATACGTTATAAAATATGCAAAGCTTACAATCATTCCCAGAATACGCCAGAAAAGGGGGAACGGAAGATTATATACCAAAAAGGACCAGGCATAAGTCATTCCGGCTCCTAATGTAGGGTTTTCCTCAACCGCAATTTTACGATCAAAGAATTCATTATTAAGTGAGTATGATAACCTTCTGGCCACTTCGAAGTTCCAGTAAATATTAAAGAAAGGTACAGCAAGAAACCAAGCCTGATTTGGGAGGATACATTGATTTTCTTTTGCAATTAACTTTAACGTATTCTTCACCGTGTTTGCAAAGAGTATCCATATAATTAGAATAACGACAATAAAGAAAATACTAATTCTTTGGATTTCTGCTGTTAATTCTGGGGAAAGGACTTCGTTCATCTATTTTTCATCTATTAAAATCTGCACTAACTCACCTAAGTTATCAATCTGCGGATTGTGATTGGCCTCCAAATCAATAACTTTCCACTGATATTCCTTTGCTCTTGTCGAGAAAAAGTAAAAGGGATCTTTTTCTTTTCCACCTAATGCTGTTTCATAAGTTAAAATATATGTAGAAGGAATGTTTAATCTTTTCTGATTCTTTAAAGAGATAGGTTCTTTAATAGATGCTAAAGGGTGCGGTACATCTCTGGGAAACGCAGTGCTGTCTCTTACCCAAGAAGGATAAATATAAATGCCATCCTTACTTTTTATTAAATCTGCATTGGGGTTTCCCTGTAGATAGGCTTCAACACTTTCTCCATTTTCGGGAAGAAACGCATCTAAATAGATCACCTTTTTAATTTTATCCGGAACGCTATCTGCCACACCTGTTACCACCATCCCGCCATAACTATGTCCCATTAATATGACACTATCAAGTCTTTCAAATAATATTGTATTCACAACATCCTGAATATGTGTAGAAAGATTTACATCAGGACTGGCTAGGTGATAACGTTCTCCCAGACCGGTTAGATTTACTCTATAAACTTTTGCGCCGAGCTTTTCTAGGTTTTCGGCTGTTTTCTTGAATTGCCAAGATCCGCCCCAAGCTCCATGTACTAACACATAAGTAGGTTGTTGTGCATGAAGATTTTGAAGAAACATTCCCCAGAAAAGGATAGTAATCGTAATTAACTTTTTCATCATTTATAAAAATACAATTTTATGCTGCAAAAATTAAAAATATACATGGCTTCTTATGAAGATCAACATTGATATTTTTCCATTCAGCGACAGTTAGTGTTTTTATAAATTCATCTTGACCTGTGACATTACAAGCAACACAAAGTTTTGTTTGAAGTTTACAGTTTTTGATTATTTCTGTCAGCATTTGGTTATTTCGAAAAGGCGTCTCAATAAAAATTTGTGTACTTTTTTCCCGACTGCTAATCATTTCCAAGTCTTTTATGGCTTTTGCTCTCGCGGATTTATCAATAGGCAGATAACCTTTAAAGCTAAAATTTTGACCATTAAATCCAGAAGACATTAATCCAAGCAAAATAGAACTAGGACCTACCATAGGAATAACTTTTATTCCTCTTTTATGGGCTTCAAAGACAACATCTGCGCCAGGATCAGCAACTCCCGGACAGCCAGCTTCCGACATCAGGCCAACATCTGCTCCTGCTTCAATTGATTTAAATAAAACTCCGTAATTTATCTTATCACGACTGTGCTTGCCATAATCATGAATAATCAATTGATTTTGAGGAGTTTTTATACCTGCTTCTTTCAGAAATTTTCGAGCAGTTTTTTCGTTCTCTACAATATATTCTTTAATATGATTAATCACCTCTTGATGTAGAAAGGTATAAGAGGCTTGCTCAGCATGTTCTGCTAAAGGGACAGGAATAAGATATAAGTTGCCTTTTGCCATGATACAAACCTAATCATTTGAACATTATTTTAACATAAAATAATCCCTAGAATCGGAAGAGTCTGCTTAAAATGAAATCTTTCAGTAGAATTTGTTGCCTTATTTTTTTGTTTGTTACTTTATTTCAAACAGTTATGATATATTTTTGTCTAAATAGTGTAAATTAGATAATGCATATTCTCTTTGTTTTGATGAAATCAAGAGAATATATATATTTGGTTGAATATGACAACGCAAACAACATCAGGTGTAAAAATATCGGTTGAATCAACTTTTCAGTCAGAGTACTCCAATCCAGAAAATGAACATTTCATGTTTGCGTATCGGATTACGATTGAAAATCTTGGTGAATATACTGTTCAACTATTGCGTCGTCATTGGAATATATTTGATTCAATAGGTATAAATAAGCAGGTAGATGGAGATGGTGTTGTTGGAGAGCAACCTATATTAGCTCCGGGAGAAATACATCAATATGTTTCCGGATGTAATCTAAAGAGTGATATGGGCTTTATGGAAGGGTATTATGAAATGATACGAGAAATGGACAATTCTATTTTCCATGTGCATATTCCAAGATTCATTTTAATGGCAAACTACCGCCTCAATTAATTCTTTTCAGTCAAGAGACTGTATACTTTTCATATTAAAAGACAACTACTAACAAATATTTAATAATTTTGTGCTTGGAATTTTACGTCAACACATCAGGTGAGTATTTTAAGCACAGAACAAGTCAGTCATTCCTTTAACGACAGGTGGCTCTTTAAAGACCTTCATTTTGCCTTACAAAAGGGAGATCGAGTAGCATTAGTTGGAATAAATGGAACAGGTAAATCTACCTTATTAAAGATATTAGCAGAATTAGTCATTCCTTCTAAAGGGAAAGTTGTAAAGGAGAAAGGGCTTAAAGTAGGCTATCTTCCCCAAGAACCTGATTTCTCAGATCTAAAAACTATTAACGATTTTATTTTCAGCGCAGATAATGAACAGCAACAATTAATTAAGGAATACGAACAATTAATTGATAATCAAGATGTTACGTCAAAAAAATTCTTAGATGTTACTGAAAAACTAACTACGCTAAATGCTTGGGAATATGAAAATAACATTAAAACTATCTTAAGTAGATTTCAGATTACCAACTTCGAGCAACGCATTGATTCCTTAAGCGGAGGTCAAAAAAAACGCTTGGCATTGGCTAAACTCTTAATTGATGAACCTGAAATTTACATCCTTGACGAGCCAACCAACCATTTGGATATAGAAACAATCGAATGGTTAGAAAAGCTATTGACTTCAGGAAATAAAACAGTTCTTTTAGTTTCCCACGACCGTTATTTTTTAGATAATATATGTACTGAAATCCGCGAACTTGATAAAGGTGAAGTGTATATTTATAAAGGTAATTATGCTTACTTTTTAGAGAAGAAAGCAGAACGGGAGTCTAATGAAATTCTCGCTGCCGACAAGGCCAGGAATCTTTGGAGAAAAGAATTGGATTGGATGCGCAGACAACCTCAAGCTAGAGGCACAAAAGCTAAAGCAAGGATAGAATCTTTTTATGATTTAGAAGAGAAATCTAAAGGTCCAAAAAAGAAAGATCAGGTTGAATTAAGTGTTCAAGTTTCCAGGCAAGGAAACAAAATTCTTGAGATAGATGAGGCTTCTTTTTCTGTTCCGAATAAATTAATCCTCTCCCCTTTTTCCTATACATTTAAGAAAGGAGACCGTATTGGTTTATCAGGGAAGAACGGAAGTGGTAAGACTACTTTCTTAAATTTAATTACAGGTAACATCCAACCATCAACAGGAAATATAGCGGTTGGAGAAACGACTAAATACGGATATTACAAACAAGAAGGTTTAAGTTTTAGTTCTGATGAGCGGGTATTAGATATTGTTAAGAACGTGGCTGAATATATTGAGATGAAAAACGGTGAGGTGATCACAGCATCTCAATTATTAACGAAGTTCCTCTTTCCACCGGAGAAGCAATTTGGTTTTGTAAACAAATTAAGCGGTGGTGAAAAGAAGAGGTTACAGATGATGCGGGTACTCATGGCAAACCCTAACTTCTTAATATTAGATGAGCCTTCGAATGATTTAGACATCGACACTTTAAATGTCCTTGAGGAGTTTCTTGAAAACTACCCTGGCGTTATAGTATTAGTTTCACACGACAGGTACTTAATTGATAAATTGACAGATCAACTTTTTATCTTTCCAGGTAATGGAGATATAGTTATTTACAACGGGAATTATGCTGACTATAAACTAGAGCAGGAAGCACTAAACAAGAAGCCTGAAAAGAAGATAGAGAAACCGAGAGATCAAGAGAAGAAACAAAAATTAAGCTTCAAAGAACAGAAAGAATTTGAAGGTCTCGAACTCGAAATTGCAGAGCTTGAAAACAAAGTATTAACTCTTACAGAAGAGTTATCAAAAACAGCAGATCATATCGAACTTCAGCAGATCGCTGAAGAGATACAAAATATAAAAAACATGCTCGATGGTAAAACGGAGAGATGGATGGAATTAGCAGAATTAGTATAGCGTTTCACGTGAAACCAAAATAGATATAAAAATCTGTTCCACGTGAAACTAGAAATTGAAATATGTTTAATAAATATAATGTCATAGTGGTGGGTGCCGGTCATGCCGGATGTGAAGCGGCAGCAGCAGCAGCTAACCTTGGTTCGTCCGTATTATTAATTACGATGAACATGGGTGTGATTGCACAGATGAGTTGTAACCCAGCAATAGGTGGAGTGGCAAAAGGACAAATTGTAAGAGAGATTGATGCGATGGGTGGATACACCGGAATAATAGCAGATAAATCCACCATACAATTCCGTATGCTTAACCAATCTAAAGGTCCTGCCATGTGGAGCCCAAGAACACAAAATGACAGAATGCGTTTCGCTGAAGAATGGAGACTCCAATTGGAATCCATTCCAAACTTAGATATGTGGCAAGACACCGTTAAAGAAGTAATCGTAGAAAATGGCAAAGCCGCCGGTGTTATAACCTCTATGGGGATTCGGATAGAATCAGACGCAGTCGTTCTTACAAACGGCACCTTCTTAAATGGTATTATCCACGTGGGAGAAAAGAAATTCGGCGGAGGTAGAACAGGCGAAAAAGCAGCAACTGGATTAACTGAACAACTGGTATCTTTAGGGTTCGAATCCGGAAGAATGAAAACAGGTACACCTCCTCGTGTAGATGGCCGAAGTTTAAATTATTCCGTAATGGAAGAACAGTGGGGAGATGAATCCAGAGGAAGATTTTCTTATACAGATGTAGATGTTCCTAAAGAACAAAGATGTTGTTGGATCACATATACCAATTCAGCCGTTCACGAAGTCCTAAAAACTGGTTTCGAAAAATCTCCTATGTTCACCGGTAGGATTAAAGGGTTAGGTCCTAGATATTGTCCGTCAATTGAAGACAAAATAAATAGATTTGCAGAAAGAGATAGACACCAAATCTTTGTTGAACCGGAAGGTTTTAAAACTGTTGAAATATATGTAAATGGTTTCTCAACTTCTTTACCAGAAGACGTACAATTAAAAGCCTTACAGCTTATACCAGGATTTGAAAATGCAAAAATGTACAGACCAGGTTATGCTATCGAATACGACTACTTCCCTCCTATGCAATTAGACTTAACGTTAGAAACGTTAAGTGTTAAACATCTATTCTTTGCCGGTCAAATTAATGGAACAACAGGTTATGAAGAAGCCGGAGCACAAGGATTCATCGCTGGTATAAATGCCCATCAAAGAATAAATGATGAACACGAATTAATCTTAAAAAGATCGGAATCTTATATAGGTGTTTTAATAGATGATTTAGTTACGAAAGGAACTGATGAACCTTATAGAATGTTCACTTCCCGCGCCGAGCACCGCTTACTATTAAGACAAGATAATGCAGATATTCGTCTCACTCCTATTGCGTATAAATTAGGATTAGTTTCAGAAGAGAGACTAGAAAGAGTAAATGATAAAATAAAAAATTCTGATCAAATTGTAAGTTATCTTAAAAATAAATCGATAGGCACAAATGAGATGAATCCAATATTAGACGAGAAGGGTTCAAGTCCGATCAATCAGAAAGCAAAACTATTCAATATTCTTTCAAGACCTCAAATTGAAATTGAAGATCTAATTAGAGCAGATAAAGATTTTGCAGAATTCCTATCTCCTTTTGATGAAGATACAATTCAACAGGCAGAAATTAAAGTTAAATACGATAGCTATTTTGAAAAGGAATTAGAGATTGTTGCTAAGATGAAGAAGATGGAGGATAAAGAAATCAATCCCGAATTTGACTATAATTCCTTAACTTCACTCTCTATAGAGGCTCGTCAAAAATTATTAAAAGTAAAACCGAGGACTTTAGGTCAGGCTTCGAGAATTTCAGGAGTTTCACCGGCTGATATTAGTGTTTTAATGGTTCATATGAGCTAAACACTTAATTTTCAATACTTTATATAAAAAATTAATAAAGATAAAATAAAGCGATATAAGACACTATTATAATTTTTATGACTTCAGACTTCAAAAAAGATAATAATTCTTCTAATCGGCTAAAAATAGCCTTATTTTCAAAATTGTTCTTTTTAGGTATAGCCCTTGTCATGTCATTGAGTTTTATTCAGTGTGCTAACATGCAAAAGCCTACCGGAGGACCAAAAGATTCTTTACCCCCAAAATTACTCGCGATCACTCCTCCTAACCTCTCTAAAAATTTTAAGGATAAAACGATCGAAATGACTTTCGATGAATTTATTAAAACCACCAACCCGGGAAAAGAATTCAATATTTCTCCAGACGTTGAAACACAACCTATCTATAAAGTCAGAAAGAAAAGATTAATAATTGAACTTCCGGATTCCCTAGAGGAAAATACTACTTATACAATCAATTTTGGGAAAGGACTGGTTGACTTTAATGAAGGTAATCCATTTATAAATTATAATTACGTTTTTGCAACTGGTGATGAACTAGATTCTTTAAGCATTTCCGGAAAAGTTAGAAATGGGTATACCATGGACTTTGATCTTAGTAAAGATAAAGAGGTTATCGCTATTTTAATACCCACAAGTCGGGATACTATTTTTGGGAAGAAAAAAGCTTCTTATTATACTACTGTAGATTCTAGTGGGAATTTTAAATTTAGCAATCTACGTGAAGATACATATCGGGTTTATGCCTTAAAGGATATGAATAATGATAAGATATACAATGGAAACGATGAGTGGATAGGATTTTTAAAAGATAGTATTTATCTCAAAGAAAACGTATCAGGTTTAGAATTGCAATATACCCCAGGTCTTCCATTAATATTTAGAAACTTAGAAAAGAAGCTTGATACGGATGGAAGTATATTACTTACATTTAATAGACCATTAAATGAACCTGATCTAAGAATACTATCACCTAATACATTGGATGATAATAAATTAATAAAATATAACCCCACCTTAGATACTGCAAAAATATACTTAGAAAATCTAGAATTCGATTCACTAAAAATTGAACTTAGTGAATATAATCAACCCCTTGATACCATTGATATCCGAAAAGGGAGAAACATTAAAATAGATAACACTATTGTTCCAAAATTAAACATTAGCAATAAAGTAGATCGGGTAAAACATATAGAATTAACTTCCGTATACCCTATTGCATCCATTGATAAAGAAAAGATAATATTAACCGAAGACTCTGTTTCAAGACGAAATTTTCAATTACAACAGGATTCGGTAAATAGAGAAATGTATCATATTAGATTTAATTGGAGACCAAATAGAAATTATGAGTTGATTATTCAAGAAGAAGCCATAAAAGGTCCTTTTGATGAAACAAATAAAGAATTTAAGTCTCAATTTACGTATAATGAAACAGAGAATTATGGTGATATCAATTTAACTTTCAAAGGTTTAGATACAGCAATGTCTTATATTGTTGAATTAATAGATGAATCAAAAGAAAAATTATTTGATAAAAGAATTCTTCCTTCAGATCATGTGATGAAATACATCAAATTTCCAGGAGGAAAATATACCATAAGATTAATTGAAGATGCTAATAAAAACGGAAAGTGGGATTCAGGGGACGTTTATGAAAAAAGACAAGCTGAAAGAATCTGGTATCTAGATAGAACATTTAGCATACGAGCTAATTGGGAACAGAACGAAACTATTGATGTTTCCTTTAAATAGGAAAATTCAGACATTAAACCAGGAAGAATAAAGCACATAATTATGTGGTAATTTCTTTAATAAATTAAGCTGCTCCTCCGTGAGTGGCTTAATTTTTTTTGCAGGAACGCCGGCATATAAATAACCGGATTCACATACCATATTTTCCAATATTACAGCACCTGCAGCAATAATTACATTTGAATGAATATGCGCTCTATCCATAACAATAGCCCCCATCCCTATTAATACATAATCATCTATTATACAACCATGTACAATTGCATTATGACCTATATTAACATAGTTACCAACATCGGTTCCATTTCTTTCATAGGTCCCGTGAATAGTAACATTATCTTGAATATTCGTATAATCCCCAATTTTAATATAGTTAACATCTGCACGTATAACAGCATTAAACCAAACTGAACAATGCTTTCCTATAATAGCATCTCCAACAATAGTACAATTAGGAGCTATAAAACAGTCTTCTCCTATTTGAGGTAGTTTATCCTTCACAGGTAAAATAGTAGCCATAATAAGCTTAAATTAAGTTTAAAGTATTGTATCTTCTAAATAATCAGCATGTGACGGATAGTCTGTTGTATAATGCAATCCCCTACTCTCTTTTCGATGTGTGGCCGACTTCACAACTAAATAGGCTACCTGAATTACATTACGTAATTCACATAACTTAACAGAAAGCTTAGTATTTTTATAAAAAGATTCAGTCTCCTCATGCAATAATCCCAAACGTCTCATTGCCCGTTCTAACCTGAAATCAGACCGAACGATACCCACATAATCACTCATCAATTTTTGGGTTTCTCGTAGATTATGGGTAACGAGGATATCCTCATTAGATAGTTGTGTATTAGATTCATCCCATGAAGGGATATCATCCTGAAAGTTTAATGTTGAAAAAAGCTTTTTAGCATCTTCAAAAATACGATGAGCATAAACAGCAGCTTCTAATAATGAATTAGAAGCCAATCGATTAGCTCCATGAAGACCTGTTGAAGAACACTCTCCACACGCATATAAATTTTTAATAGATGTAGCACCGTATTCATCTACCATTATTCCCCCACATAAATAGTGTGCAGCTGGTGTAACAGGAATAAAGTCTTTTGTCATATCTAGACCGATAGATAAGCATTTCTCGTATATATTGGGAAAATGAGAAAGAATATCGGCTTTAGAACGATGCGTAATATCTAGATAAACATAATCCAAGCCTGATTTCTTCATTTCTGCATCTATTGCTCTTGCCACAATATCACGAGGGGCTAAAGAACCACGCTGGTCATATTCCTCCATAAATGACTCCCCATTTGCTCTTCTTAATATTCCTCCAAAACCTCTTACAGCTTCAGAAATTAAAAATGCTGGATATTCACTTGGATTATATAAAGCAGTAGGATGAAACTGTATAAATTCCATATTTCTAACTTTTCCTTTTGCCCGGTAAACCATTGCTATCCCATCACCGGTAGCAATTGTAGGATTAGTCGTTGTTGAATAAATATGACCAGCACCACCAGTAGCCATTAAAGTTACCTTAGAAAGTATCTTTTCAACATGTCCGTTTTCGGTATTAAAAGCATAGATTCCATAGCAATTTATATCTTGCGTACGTTTATCAACATGAATACCCAAATGATGTTGGGTAATAAGATCTACAGCAAAATAATGTGTTAATATCTCTATATTAGGTTCAGCATGAACCTTTTCCAATAAAGCTCTTTCAATTTCATATCCGGTAATATCTTTAAAATGAAGTATCCTATGTTCAGAGTGTCCACCCTCGCGTGCTAAATCATATTCTCCTGAATCTTCCCTATCGAAAGTGGTTCCATAAGAAATAAGCTCTGCTATTCTTTCAGGACCTTCTTTCACCACGTTTTCCACAACATGCGCATCACAGAGGCCATCACCCGCTATTAAAGTATCTTCAATGTGCTTATCAAAGCTATCTCCCTCATCTGTAACTACAGCTACCCCACCCTGAGCATATTTTGTATTAGACTCATCCTCATTGGCTTTCGTTACAATAAGTACTTTTCCAAGCTTTGCCGCTTTTAGGGCAAAACTTAATCCGGCAATACCCGATCCTATGATTAAAAAATCAACTTTTCTATCTGACATTTAATTCTAATTGTAGATGTTAGTGTTAATTAAAACTTACACAACAAATTAACAAATTATGTGCAAAACATGTAAGTAACTCGTTAATTAAAATGTAAAACTTCTTTTTATTCCACAATACTAGCAATTTTCACACATGTATTACCAAAATATTAAGAGAATATGTCTCATATATTAACAACTTCCAAAGAATAATAAATTAACAAGAAGATATGGAAAAAATTAATGGTTATAAATGGAAGTACTGAAAATCAATACTTAATAGCTTCAATTCTGTGGAAAAATTGTGAATAACTATATAATATCGACTAAATAAAATAAAAAACAAACGAATTATCCCCATTTTCCACACACTAATAAACAATAAGATTCTTCTTTTATAAAAGAATTATTAATTATTGAAAAAAGGGAATGTGGATTTCGTTTCATTTTCTTTCTTTACTTTTGTGAAGTTAGAGAGTCAAATAGGAGAATCAACTTAGAAAAACAAATGAATACAACATTTGAGAAAGATTTGGATGCTAAGGGATATATTGATGTTGCAATAGACCCAAGTATAGATTTGGTAAAAGAAATTGAAAGACTTAAGAAAGAAAAGAATGCTGTCATATTAGCGCATTATTACCAAGAGTCTGAAATTCAGGATATAGCAGATTATATTGGCGATAGTTTGGGCTTATCACAACAAGCAGCAAAAACAGATGCTGATGTAATTGTTTTTGCCGGAGTGCATTTTATGGCAGAAACTGCTAAGATTTTATCGCCAAGTAAAAAAGTTTTATTACCCGATTTAAAAGCAGGATGTTCATTATCAGATAGTTGTCCGCCTCATCTTTTTGCTAAATTCAAAGAAAAATACCCTGATCATTTGGTAATTACCTATGTAAATTGCACCGCAGAGCTAAAGGCTTTATCGGACATTGTTTGTACTTCAAGCAATGCAGTTCAGATCGTGGAAAGTTTACCAGCAGATCAGAAGATTATCTTTGGGCCAGATCGTAACCTGGGTGATTTTGTTAAAAAGAAAACAGGAAGAGATTTAGTTCTGTGGAATGGCGCTTGTATGGTTCATGAAATATTTTCTCAAGAGCGGATTGATCTTCTACGAGCTGAATATCCCAATGCAAAATTCATTGCACACCCTGAATGTGAAGAGCATATATTAGCTCAAGCTGATTACATAGGATCCACTTCAGGAATGTTAAAATATACCATTGAAGATGCTAGTGATACCTTCATTGTAGCTACTGAATCAGGAATATTACATCAGATGCAGAAAGCTAGTCCTTCTAAAACATTTATTCCTGCCCCTCCCAATAATTTGTGTGCCTGCAATGATTGTCCGCACATGAAACTTAATACTTTAGAAAAATTATACAACTGTTTGTATTACGAACAACCGGAAATTACACTACCCGAAGATATTATTAAACGTGCTCAAAAACCAATTGAACGTATGCTTGATATATCTGCTAAATTAGGATTATAAGAATGAGTATGTTTGAAAATAGTGAAAGAACAAACCTAAATGAAATAGGTGAATTTGGATTAATAAACCATTTAACACAATCCGTTAAATTAACTCAGGAAAGTTCTGTAAAAGGAATTGGTGATGATGCTGCAGTTTTGGATTTTTCTAATCAAAAAACATTAATATCTACTGATTTATTATTAGAAAATGTACATTTCGATCTACGATATGTTCCCCTTAAACATTTAGGTTATAAAGCTATTCAGGTTAATCTGAGTGATATATATGCTATGAATGGAATAGCTAGTCAGGTAACTATTTCTATCGGATTATCTTCCAAATTTCCTTTAGAAGCTATTGAGGAGATATATGAAGGTGCTTTATTAGCCTGTCAAAAGTATCATGTGGATTTAGTTGGTGGGGATACCAGTACGTCTACCCAAGGTTTAGTGATTTCAGTTACTAGTATTGGGTATGCTAATACGGATGATATCACATATAGATCTGGAGCTAAAGAGGGTGATTTAATTTGTGTTTCTGGAGATTTAGGTGGAGCCTATGTAGGATTACAATTATTAGAAAGAGAGAAACAAATATTCTTGGAAAATCCTCAAATTCAACCTGATTTAGAAGGTAAAGATTATATTATTGAGCGTCAACTAAAACCTGAAGCACGCAAAGATATTGTTGAATTATTAGCGTCTTTGGGTGTAAAACCTCATGCGATGATTGATGTTTCCGATGGATTAGCTTCTGAGATATTACATATTTGTAAGGCTTCAAATGTAGGTTGTAAGCTCTATGAGGAAAAGATTCCTATTGATCCAATGACTTATGAAACCGCGAGAGAATTTGGATTAGATCCTACTGTTTGTGCTTTAAGTGGAGGTGAAGACTATGAATTACTGTTTACAGTTCCTCAAGAGGATTATGATAAGATAAAAAACAGTATGGAAATAAGTATTATTGGTCATATTACGGAGGAATCTGCCGGTCATTTAATGATTTCTAAATCCGGAAATGTACATGAAATAAAAGCCCAGGGCTGGAATGCTTTCAAACAAGAAGGTTAATTAAATATTATTGATTAAAGTTATTGAATTTTAAGAAAGATTAGTAATTTTATTTACCAAATCTTATTAACCTTGGAATGGAATGAATTTTTAGATTCTGCAAGTACTCTTTTAAATAAATTGAGTCTTGAAGATAATAGATCTATCAATGATTATATAGATCTAAAGCTACCTACTTACTATTTTATCTTTGATTGTATTGATTCTCAAATTATTACTTCATCTAATGAAATGAGCTCAGTATTAGGGTATAAAGCTGAAGATTTTAATATTGAATTGTTTTTTAATAAGATTCATCCAGAAGATAAAGATACCTTTATTAAGCATGAGCATCTAGCCTTAGAGTTCTGCCTATCCCTGAATATTGAACAACAAAAGCATTATAAGATCCTTCATGATTTTAGAATAATGAAGGAAAACGGAGAATATATACGTGTTCTTCAACAGACAGGCGCTTATGAAATTAATGATAGTGCTGTTTTAAAGACTATAATTCAACATATAGATATCACAAATGTTAAGGGTAATGAGCTTATGGAATTACATTTTATAGGTCTTCACGGTCAACCTTCTTATTACAATATTGAAGATAAAGCAGATTTAGAAAAGCAATCAGCTATAAAATTTACTAAAAGAGAGTTGATTATTCTTAGATTATTGGATCAAGGGAAAACAAGTGAGCATATTGCTAATGAATTATTTATAAGTATTCATACTGTAAGGACGCATAGGAAGAATATTTTACAGAAGGCAGGTTGTGAGAATACCATTGATCTATTAAAGATGGTTAAGAAACTAAAATTATTATAAAAAAGAGACGAATTTTCGTCTCTTTTTTATACGTTCAATATTAAGTCTGAATCACTCCTACATTATATTTTCCAATATCTGTATTATGAGTTGCTGCTTCTATTCCCATAGAAATAATTTTTCGAGTTTCAGCAGGATCAATAACACCATCTACCCATAAATTTGATGCGGCATAATATGGACTTAATTGCGCTTTGTATTGGACCTCAATATCTTTTAAGAGTTTATTTTTTTCTTCTTCACTGAGGCTTACATTTTTAGATTTCAATGTTGCTTCCTGAATTTGAAGAAGGGTTTTACCCGCAGAAGCACCACTCATTACTGCGATTTGAGCTGTAGGCCAAGCATAGATTAATCGAGGGTCATATGCCTTTCCGCACATGGCATAATTACCAGCTCCATAACTATTTCCAATCATAAAAGTGAATTTAGGAACAATTGAATTAGCCATAGCATTCACCATTTTAGCTCCATCCTTTATTATTCCTCCTTGTTCTGCTCTTGATCCGACCATAAAACCGGTGATGTCTTGAAAAAATATCAATGGAATTTTTTGCTGATTACAATTCATCATAAATCGGGCTGCCTTATCGGCAGAATCAGAATAAATCACTCCTCCCATCTGCATCTCAGTAGCTTTTCCAGGCTTTTTAGCTTTAACAACTTCACGTTGGTTAGCAACAATTCCTACGGCCCAACCATCTACTCTGGCAAGTGCACAAATAAGCGTTTTGCCATAATCTTTCTTATATTCTTCCAGCGAATCTTTATCTACTATACATTTTAGCAATTCAACCATATTATATGGTTTCAAGCGATCCTCAGGCATGTATTCATATAGTTTTTCTATAGGATATTCAGGTTGAACAGAGGGAACTCTGGAAAATTTATAAGTGGGTTCTTCACCAAACTTATCTACAATATTCTTAATTGCATCCAGACAACTTTCATCATTTGGGTATTTATTATCTGTTACACCTGAAATTTCACAATGAGTACTTGCTCCTCCAAGGGTTTCATTATCAATCACTTCTCCTATAGATGATTTAACTAAGTATGAACCCGCTAAAAATACGGATCCAGTGCCTTCAACAATTAAGGCATAATCGGACATAATAGGAAGATAAGCTCCTCCGGCTACACATGAACCCATAATAGCCGAAATTTGAGGAATACCCATAGAGGATAATTTAGCATTGTTCCTGAAAATTCTGCCGAAGTGCTCTTTATCGGGAAAAATCTCTGCTTGCATTGGTAAATAAACCCCTGCAGAATCAACTAAATATATAATAGGAATATGGTTTTCCATCGCTATTTCCTGAGCCCTCAGATTCTTTTTACAGGTCATCGGAAACCAAGCCCCTGCTTTTACGGTTGCATCATTTGATACAACAACACATAATCTTCCCTTAACATATCCTAAAACCACTACTACCCCGGCATTAGGACAGCCACCATGTTCTAAATATTGACCATCCGCTGCAAAGATTCCAACTTCTGTAAATTCCTTATCATCATCCAAAAGATATAAGACCCTTTCCCATGCAGAAAGCTTACCTTTCTCATGTTGTTTTTTTATTTTATCTAACCCACCGCCAAGTAATAATTTCTCACGCTTTTTTTGGAGTTCCTCTAATAGTCCTTGCATAAGTTTATTGAAATAATGTAATTTATAATGGTTGTTAATATTAAATTTTTATAAATATCATAAAATATAATTTGTTTTTTACCATATTTGTAAGAAATATTTATAACCCAAATATAAACTTAATTAAAATAATATTATGTATAACCTGAGTTCTAAAGAACAATTATCCTTAGTTAAGGAGAGTGCTCGAAATTTTGCTCACACTTATATTAAGCCTCATGTAATGAAATGGGATGAAGCTCAAACTTTCCCTGTAGAATTATTTAAAAATTTAGGTGATCATGGTTTTATGGGAATTTTGGTACCTGAGGAATATGGTGGATCAGGTTTAACTTATCAGGAATACATTACTATTTTAGATGAGATATCCAAAGTATGCGGGTCTATTGGTCTTTCCGTAGCAGCTCATAATTCTTTATGTACTAATCATATTTTAAGCTTTGCTAATGAAGAACAGAAAAGAAAATATCTTCCAAAATTAGCCAAGGCAGAATGGATTGGGGCATGGGGATTAACAGAACCCGGATCGGGATCTGACGCCGGTGGTATGAATACTACTGCTGTTCAAGATGGTGATTACTTTATATTAAATGGTGATAAAACTTTTATTACACATGCAATTTCGGGAGATGTGGCCGTTGTAATGGCAAGAACCGGAGAGAAAGGTGATAAAAAAGGAATATCAGCATTTATTGTTGAGAAAGGAACGGAAGGATTCACTGCTGGTGCTAAAATGGATAAATTAGGAATGCGTGCGTCAGAAACTGGATCTCTATTTTTTGATAATTGTAGAATTCATAAGGATCAATTGATTGGAGAAATAGGCGATGGTTTCGTGCAGGCTTTAAAGTTATTAGATGGAGGAAGAATTTCTATTGCTGCTTTATCTTTAGGAATTGCCAGAGGTGCTTATGAATGTGCACTTAAATATGCCAATGAACGTGAACAGTTTCAGACAAAAATATTTGACTTTCAAGCGGTTGGTTTTAATTTAGCTGATATGGCTACTAAAATAAATGCTTCTGAACTATTAATTCGTCAAGCCGGTGAACTAAAGGATAACGGATTAAAAGTTACAAAAGAAGGTGCCATGGCAAAACTTTATGCTTCTGAGGTTGCTGTTGAGGTATCCAATGACGCAGTGCAGATTCTTGGAGGTTATGGTTTTACGAAAGACTTTCCTGCTGAAAAGTATTTTAGAGATGCTAAACTATGTACAATTGGAGAAGGAACTAGTTCTATCCAAAGGATGGTTATAGCAAGAGAAATAAAAAAAGATGTTCAATAATAAAGAAGTAACCTTAGTTGATTGCCCTCGTGATGCTATACAAGGGATTAAAAATCAGATTTCAACCGAAAAAAAAACGGCTTATATTAATCAATTGATACAAAGCCAGCTTTTTGACTGTATAGATTTTGGAAGTTTTGTTTCCCCAAAAGCTGTACCACAATTAAGTGATACAAAAGCAGTTTTAGATGGATTGGAGAAAAATGAAAAGGTTAAATTATTGGCTATTATTGCAAATAAAAGAGGTGCTGAAATAGGGACTGAAATGGAAAAGATTGACTATTTGGGATATCCATTTTCCATTTCAGAAACCTTTCAGAAGAATAATACGAATTCAAGTATTTCCCAGGCTTATGATTCTGTTTTGGATATTTTAGAACTGATGGATAAGCAAGGAAAGCAAGAATTGGTAATTTATATTTCCATGGCTTTCGGTAACCCTTATGGTGACCCCTGGAGTATGGATTTAGTATCCGAATGGGTCAGTAAGCTCCATCATGCCGGAGTAAAGAATTTTTCTATAGCCGATACGACCTCAGAGGCTTATCCCGAAAGTATTAAAGAATTATTTACAAAACTTAGCAACGAATTTCCTGATATTCCGTTTAGTGCTCATTTTCATTCATCCGTTGAATCTGCTTTGTTAAAAGTAGATGCAGCTTATTCCGCAGGCTGTAGAAGATTTGAAGGCGCAATTTTAGGATACGGAGGTTGTCCTTTTGCTAAAGATGAATTGATAGGAAATATTCCTTCAGAGTTACTTGTAGACCGCTTTAATAAGGGTAACTTTGAAAAAGTATCTGAACTCATGCAAGGTTTTCAAAAGATGATAAGTCAATGAATTATAAGTTTATCCATACCGAAGTTAAAAATCATGTATTTACTCTTACCTTAAATAGAGAAGCAAAACGGAATGCATTTACACCAACAACTGTAAATGAAATTGCTCATGCTATTGAAGTAATAAATGAAAGGGATGATATACATCTTATGGTTCTAAAAGCTGCGGGACCTGTTTTTTGTGCAGGAATGGATTTAAAAACCTATCAAAACAGAGAATTAGACACACCTAATCCAGAAATTGAAAACATTGAAATTTCTTTAGGAGAAGTTATGGATCAATTAAATAAGCCATCCATAGCGATTGTTGAAGGCGATGTTATTGCAGGAGGCTTCTTGTATATTATTGGATGTACCTATGTATTTGCTAAAAAAGATTTGAATTTTAGACTACCTGAGATTGCCTTGGGTATCTTTCCTTTTCAAGTAATGGCGGGGTTAAGGAGAATAATGTCGGAGAAAAAATTGTTACAATTATGCCTGGATCCTCAACCTTTTAATACGGACAAAGCTATTGAACTGGGATTAGTAGATGATTATCTGAATATTGAAAAGGTAAATGTTTTGATTGAATCATTTGCTGATAAGAGCAGTTTTGCCCTGAAAGCGGGAATGAAGTCACTTAAGGCTATTAGAAATTTGGAATCAAGCAACCAATATAAATATTTGTTAGCTAGTCTTGAAGAATTAAAAGACAGGGATGAGGTAAAACAATATATTGCTGCTAAATTGAATAAAAATTAAGAAACTTTTTTCTCAATCCAAAAGTTATTAAATCCTAAACCAACCTCTATATCAAGTAATTTTTGTTGTAGCATTTCTAAAACAGCTAAGAAATTATATACGAATTGAACTTTGTTTTCAGAATTCTTAGCGATTGCGGAAAAGTCTAATGATTTGTTGATTTCTATTAAGTCTGCTATTATTTTCTTTTGTCGTTCAATGCTATATGGGTATTTAACTACGGTATGCGGAATATCTTCAACACGATTGGCATAATTATACATCAATCTTTCATAAACCAACATTAACTTATACAAATCAAAAGAAGAGAGTTCTTCTTCGATCGTCTGTATCTTGAATTCCCGTGCTATTTTTAAGTCAATATCTGTATTTCCTCTCTCATGGAATTTACTTCTTTTATCCTCCAAAACCTTTAATTCTTCACAAACCTCTTTGAATTGTTTATATAAGACAAGTTTTTGGACTAACTCCTTTTTCAGGTCAATTTCATTTTCGTTTTCATCCAGCTCCGGACGTGGAAGCAACATCTTCGCTTTGATACGCATTAAAGTTGAAGCAACAAAGATAAATTCTGAAGCCAATTCAATATTTAATGATTGCATATGTTTTATATATGCTAAAAAATCATCAGTTATTTTAGAAATGGGAATATCATGAATATTGAGTTCGTCGCGTTCAATAAAAAACAATAATAAATCGAAGGGACCTTCAAAATGCGAGAGCTTTATTTCGTAGTTTGTTACTTCCATAGAATCTTCTCAAAAATAAGGATTTGCTTTATAAAAACCCGGAATTGGATAGAATTTAGTAAAACAATGCTATTGTTAAATTGTATATATATTCTATAGTTAAAAGAATAAATTGTTACTTTGTATCTTATTTTGAAATTTTTCATTTATGCAGGTAGAAGCAGGACCGCTATTACAAAAAGTTCATTTTCCGCAGGATCTCCGAAATTTAGAGGAGTCTGAACTTGAAGAAGTTTGTAAGGAGCTGAGACAGTTTATTATCGATATCGTTTCTGTAAACGGTGGGCATTTTGCTGCTAGTTTGGGTGTAGTTGAACTAACAGTTGCCTTGCATTACGCCTTGAATACCCCTTATGATCAGGTTATTTTTGATGTTGGTCATCAAGCTTACGGCCATAAAATTCTAACCGGAAGAAGAGAGGAATTCCATACGAATAGAATTATAGGCGGCCTATCTGGTTTTCCTAAACGCAGTGAAAGCGAATACGATGCTTTTGGAGTTGGTCACTCTTCGACCTCTATATCTGCAGCATTAGGAATGGCAGTAGCTTCCGCTTATAAAGGCGAAACCGATAGACAGCACGTAGCTGTTATTGGTGATGGAGCTTTAACAGGTGGAATGGCATTTGAAGCTTTGAATCACGCCGGTATAGAAAAATCTAACTTACTGGTTATTCTAAATGATAATTGTATGTCTATTGACCCGAATGTTGGGGCAATGAAAGAATACTTAACCAGTATTACGACTTCCAAGAGTTATAATCGGTTTAGAGACGATTTAGTTGCGGTATTAGAGAAGATTTCCAGAAAAGGACCTAATGCTTATGGTTGGGCTAAAAAGCTTGAACAAAGTATTAAAGGAACCTTATTAAAGAACTCAAACCTCTTCGAGTCACTTAATTTTAGATATTTCGGTCCGGTTGATGGTCATGATGTAAATAAGTTAGTGAAAACACTCGAGGATTTGAAGCATATTAATGGCCCTAAGTTATTGCATGTTGTTACAGTAAAAGGTAAAGGATATGCATTAGCTGAAAAGGATCAAACAAAATGGCATGCTCCTGGCCTATTTGATAAAATAACTGGAGAAATAAAAAAATCTGTTTCTGAAAAACCAAAACCACCCAAGTATCAAGATGTATTTGGTCATACCCTAGTTGAATTAGCAGAGCAAAACAATAAAATCATGGGTATTACCCCGGCTATGCCTAGTGGTTCTTCCATGAATATTATGATGAAAGCAATGCCCGACAGAGCATTTGATGTTGGTATAGCTGAACAGCACGCTGTAACATTCAGTGCCGGTCTAGCTGCTCAAGGCTTAGTACCTTTCTGTAATATTTATTCCTCTTTCATGCAAAGAGCATACGATCAGGTTATACATGATGTTGCTTTGCAAAAGCTCAATGTGGTATTTTGTTTAGATAGAGCCGGATTAGTTGGAGCTGACGGACCTACCCACCATGGAGCTTATGATATTGCTTATATGCGATGTATTCCTAATATGGTTGTAGCCTCTCCTATGAACGAAGAAGAGCTTAGGAACCTGATGTATACTTCCCAACTTCCTGACCAAGGACCATTTACGATCCGTTATCCTCGTGGAAACGGCGTTATGCCGAATTGGAAATTACCATTTACGGAGATACCAATAGGAAAGGGAAGAAAGGTATGTGAAGGAGAAGAGATTGCTATATTATCTTTTGGACACATTGGTAATGAAGTATCAAAGGCTATTCTTAAGTTAAGAGAGGTTGGAATTCATCCTGCTCATTACGATTTAAGATTTGCAAAACCTTTAGATGAAGTTTTGTTACATGAAGTTTTTAAGAATTATAAAAAAGTAATTACGGTTGAAGACGGTTGTCTTCCGGGTGGAATAGGCTCTGCAGTCTTAGAGTTTATGTCTGATCATAATTATGATGCTCAGGTAGTACGATTAGGTATACCAGATGGTATTATAGAACACGGAGAGCAAGGAGAGTTATGGCATGTTTGTGGTTATGATGCTACAGGAATTGAAGTGCAGGTCCGTAAATTAACAAAAGGAATAAAAACTGAAACTTTGGTAGGATAATTGTTAAAAAATTATCGGTTATTCCAAAGACTTTCAAGTCTATACAAGGAAGCTCCAAGGCTTCCTTTTTTTTTAAAAAGTTTTCCACATTACAATTTCCTAGCTTAATTTTTGCTTTAAAAATTGTTGTAATCTTAAACCTAATTTATATGTGTTAATAAATTAATTTTGACCTATCATTTTGGACAAAATAGGTAAAAAATTACAATTAAAATTCTGTTTAATAGCTACTTACCTTTTTTTTGTTATTTTAATTTTTTACCTCATTTTTTTTTGTCATATTCGTTGTAGGCAAAAGTTATAAACAGATTTTTTGTCAATTATTGGTTTTCAAGTTATTAACAAATTTAGAATGGAAAAAACGTGTACAAGTGTTTGGGAAAGTTGTCTTGCAGTGATAAAAGATAATATTCCCACACAAAGTTTTAAAACATGGTTCGAGCCCGTTAAAGCTGTACGTCTTGAAGGAAACGTTTTAACTATTCAAGTACCAAGCTTGTTTTTCTATGAATGGTTAGAGGAACATTATGTTGGTATTTTACGAAAGACAGTTAAAAAGTTTTTGGGAGAGCAAGGTCGACTAGAATATAATATCGTTGTTGAGAAGTCTTCTGCAAACCCACCCTATACAACTAATATTCCTTCAAATGGTAATGGTGCTGAAGGTAAAAAGCAATCTATCCCTGTTCCTGTTGCACTCAATAAGAATATCAAGAATCCTTTTGTTATTCCCGGACTTAAGAAATTACAAGTTGATCCTCAATTAAATCAAAACTATACTTTTGATAACTTTATTGAAGGCGAATGTAATCGCTTAGCGCGTTCCGCCGGTTATGCTGTTGCTAATAAACCAGGAGGTACCTCTTTCAATCCTTTAATGGTTTATGGCGATGTAGGTTTAGGTAAAACACACCTTGCTCAAGCAATCGGAAATGAAATAAAAAGAAATCTACCCGATAAATTGGTAATTTATGTTTCTTGTGAGAAGTTTTGTCAACAGTTTGTGGACTCCTTAAAGAATAATACAATTAATGATTTCGTAAATTTCTACCAAGCTATGGATGTCATCATTATGGATGATGTACATAACTTCGCAGGAAAAGAGAAAACGCAGGATATTTTCTTTCATATTTTCAATCACTTACATCAAACAGGTAAGCAGATTATTTTAACTTCAGATAAAGCGCCTAAGGATCTTTCAGGATTAGAAGAACGATTGTTAAGTAGATTTAAATGGGGATTATCAGCTGATATTCAGATCCCGGATCTCGAAACAAGAATGGCAATCTTAAAGAAAAAGATGTATTCTGATGGTATAGAATTACCCGAAAACGTTGTTGAATATGTCGCTAATCAAATTGATAACAGTGTAAGAGAACTGGAAGGCGCCATGGTTTCTTTATTGGCACAGTCTACCTTAAACAAAAGAGAAATCGATTTGAATTTAGCAAAGTCAATGCTTAAGAACTTTGTTAAAAATACCCATAAGGAAATCTCCATGGAGTATATTCAGAAGCTTGTTTGTGAATATTTCGAGGTTCCTGTTGAAATGGTAAAATCCAAAGTGCGTAAGAGAGAAATTGTACAAGCAAGACAGATCTCCATGTACCTCGCAAAAAATCATACCAAATCATCATTGAAGTCTATTGGAAACTTCTTTGGCGGACGCGATCACTCTACAGTTATTTATGCATGTCAGACGGTAGAAGATTTAATTGAAACAGATAAGAAATTTAAAACATATGTTCAGGATATTCAGAAAAAACTGAAAGCATCTTAACAGAATGTATAAAATAAGATAATTAAGATAATAAGAAAAGGCTTGAGAGATATCTCAAGCCTTTTCTTATTTATGAAACATGAATCTTTGCAAGATTATTGTACTTGTGGATCTTTTAGTTTTACGGATTTCTTAGCTGAACGCGCTTCCACAATTTTTGCATATAATGGTTTTTGTTCTTCAGTTAAGATTTCACTAACTTTTTTGTCTAAATCTGAATTCAACGCTTCAAATTGTGTTGCTTTTGCATCTTCTGCGGCTGTAGTATCAGCTTTTAACGCAAATTTAGCTTTTTTGTGCTCTAGTACGATATTATAGATTTGAGCTTGTTGGTCATCTGTAAGATTCAACTGTTGTGTCCACTCTGTAACAGTTGCTTTTGCCTTTTCTTCAGGGTTTACCTCTTGTGCAAACGTCAGTGTCAATGAAAATAATACTGCGGTTACTGCTAAAAATAACTTTTTCATGATTTTAATTTTTTTGTTTAATATTTTATTATTTACTCCGTTTCTGTACTATAAATAACAGTGATTTAGCCTCTTTTATTGTGTGTTTGTATCACGTTTGTTACTTTTTAACGTTTCTTAACAAGATATTATTTAGCGCAATGAGATAAATTTTGTTTAAAAAGCTGCTTAACAACTACATTAAGCATGATTTTAATTAAATTTTAATTATTTAGGTTGAAATAAAAATAAAATGAAAAATAAGAAAGTTGACTTTAGTTATTTAATCCTTAAAGAATTACTTTCTCAAGATCTTTGAAAAATAATGCCTCCGAATCAATATCAATTTCAATAGGAATATAATAGGTCGGGATACCGTCTATTTTATCAAGAGCAAGTCGCTGAGCATCTTTCTCCGTCGTAAGCAGTATGACATTACCTCTTTGATTAAGCTTCTTAAATCGAGTATTAATGACTTTGTAATCAAAGTCATCAAAATCATGATGATCAGGCAATTTAATATGGTCCATTTGGATTCCACAGCTTTCCAGGTATTGAACCAAAGGCTTTGGATTCGCTATTCCCGTTAATAATAAAACCTTTGTTGGAAGTGTATTTATTAAAGAAAAATCAGGCTTAAGAGGGATTACACTCTTATATTTTATGCTACTATAATATATTGGAGCAAATTTATTATGCTTTCTGATTTTCTTTTCAATTTTCTTTTTAAGATCAGTAGGAATAATATCAGGGCACTTAGTAATTACAATAATATCTGCTCTTTTAGATT
>JBEBRZ010000011.1:0-51390 GCA_040394615.1 Sphingobacterium mizutaii | reverse complement strand
TTATTTAAGTTTATACCCCTTTTTATTCTTTTATTTTTCCCAGCGTCTTTTTAAAAAACGGGCCTATTAAAGGCATTTTCCAAGCAGCATAATATCCCTATTTCTTTCATTACTTACCCGTATCTCACCCGTATCTCACCCAATACTTCCCCGTTATTTATACAATAAGATTGGGGTGAGAAAAGGGTTTGATTTAGATAAGTAAAAAACGAGATTCGGGAGAAATGAACTCGGTAATAAAACCATTTGAATACTGTATGTCTTTAAACAAGTAAAAGGACCCCTAGGAATCCTTTTACTCACGTTTTTTATTTGATAGACTAATTTTATTGAAGTTGATTAAACAACAACTTGAATGTGCCGTGAGTTTGTGCTCTGAAGTTGATGTCATTTCCGAAGGAAACTAATTTTCCTTTGCCTACAGGTGCTTCGAAAGCTAAAACCCCATCTTTAAGGTACTTTTGTCCCCAAGACCAACCGCTTTTCAAAACCTTATCTGAATTGAACCATAATAAAGGCTTTATCTCAGAGCTAATGATTTTGTATAGGTTGTCGTTGCTGTAATATACGTCTATTTGATCTCCATATCCCCAGGTACTTGGACTGTTTTTTCCTACCTGAGCGGTTAAGACAGAACCCGGAGTGTAAAATTCCGTTCTTTTTAACTCTTGATTTTGAGAATCCACGAGATGATTTTCTACTCCAAGCTTTAAATGTTCTGCTAAATCCGAGCTGCTGCCGATGGTTACAATCTTTCCACCTTTTTCTAAAAAGTCTTTCAGGACAGGTATGGATTTATCAGTGGATAATCTTCCCCATCTTTCCTTATATGGTGAAGGGATATTGTCAGGAGCCTCCTCCGGCATTCGACTATAATATCCTCCTGCGTTCGGATTGTTTGAGAATCGGGGAATGGAATTGCCGGGAAATATGATGATATCATAAGATTCATTAAGGTTTCCCTTGTCAATGTCAGGCGCAAAGACCACTTCATAGTCATAATGATACTGTTCCAATAAGAACCTTAGCCAACCGGAAGGCATACTGCCTCCATAGGTATCCCATAAAGCAATACGTAAAGGTTTTATTTTCTTAGCGTCTTTTGGGAGTTTATTTGTTCCTTCCGCCTGGAAGAATAGATTTACGTTCGCTTGGTTTTCGACGTAAATGTCTCCATTGGTTTGATCTCTCCATGCATTAGCTCCCTTTTTCAATAAATCATTGCTTATACGAAATGATTCATTGATCGATGCAGGTAGTTTCAGGTACTTACCTTTAGGTGCTATCTGCTCAGCAAGTTTAATCTCTTTTCCGATTTCGAGATTCTCGAAGGGACCATTAAAGTCATCCATTATCCGGTCGAATTCAACATCCATCAAATATGCCAAGGTCCAACCTGCAGCATCGTATGGAGGAATAGGAGGGCCTCCGGGATACTGGAAATCATCCGGATGATCCTGAGCTTCAAACATATCAAGAATGTGAGGACGGAAAGATTGATTGGTTTTTATGATATACGAATTCTTAGGATAGCTTTTGCCTTGAACCGTAAATTCAGAGCTGGCTTGTTGGATTAAAATTCCGTTTTGAGAGAGTGCATTGATAAAGTCAGTAGCTTTTACGAAATCAGTTTGATCGGCAGGAATGATATAACCTCTTGGATCTCGTAAAGATGGATCTTCGAACAGGCTCGCCAATAATGCACGCTCTGCAGCGCGATCGCTTGTTATTTTTGGATCTTTTCTTTTTGCCTGTTGAAGGGCCGTGTCGATTACAGCGACCTTACTTGGCGACAATGCCCAGAAGTCTTTTGAGCCTCGCTCAATAGAATTTCTACCCATTCTATACATATTGTATAAAACTTCATCTTTATAACGACTGGCATAGTTTAGAATAGCATAATTCAACGAAACAGAATAATCTATAGATTGTTGGAAATGCCACACCTGTGGTAATACAGGGTTCTGCGTATCATTATTTGGAATTAACCGGTTTGGTACCAATGGTATTTCAAATGGGGTAGGATTACCAATCATTTCCGTTAATAGGCCAAGCATATTATGGAAATAGGTTGTAGTCCGCAAGCCTCCGTTATACCAGGTAGAAAAAACAGAACCGTCTTTTGCAGTATATCCGGGTTTATTCTCTGCGTTCAGTCTGTTGGACATAGCTGCTCCTAGAGCATCAATCCCCGACATCAGGATCGGGTCAAACACATAATTGAATGGGTCACGGTAAGGAGCTCCTGCAACTACTGCTCCTGCAGGTGCAGTTTGATGGTGGTTGTACATGATTTGCGGAACCCATTCTACAAAGAGTTGCTTTGCCATGTTTTGAGTTTCTTTAAGATTCAACATAAAGAAATCCCTGTTATTATCATGTCCCGCATATTTTTGGTAAAGAACAGGAAGAAAATTACTGCTACGCTTTTGAGGAGAATTTTCTCGCATATACCAATTTGTAACTAATTCCTGACCATCCGGATTAGCATGAACCATAAGAATAATACAGTTATCTAAAATATTCTTGGTTTCCTGATTGTCAGATGAGGCTAAAAGATAGGCCATCTGTATTAACTGGTGTGTACCCACAACTTCAGTTGAGTGTAGCCCCCCGTCAATCCATATTACACTTTTTCCTTTTTGAGCAAGTGCTCTTGCTTCATCTTCAGACATTTCTGCTCGCGCTAGGCTGGTAGATATTTGACGATATTCTTCAATGTTTTTTAAATTCTCCGGCGAACTGATAATCAGCATACATTGATCTCGTCCTTCTTCCGTTTTTCCAATCACCTTGTATAACACACGGTCAGATTGTTGGCTTAAATTTTTAAAATACTGCTCGGTCTGGGTATAGGTTGCTAAGTGATAATCATCACCAATGTTAAATCCGAAATGCGCTGAGGGTTTGGTAATTTGCTGAGCGAATGCGATTTGAAACAAAGTCAATGAAAATAAAGATAACCTAAGTAGGCTGGATAATAATTTCATAATTTTATTTGGTAGTTTTCTTTATAAAGATATAAAACGAAAGTTTAAAGCTTGTAAATAGGGTGTTGAAAAAGGTTTTTAACAACAATTTTACAGAGTAGCTTAGAGTAGAAGTTTTAATTCTATTGTAATTTGTATATTTGAGATGATGATATTTAGTACCATATGATTTTAGTTGCAGATAGCGGATCATCACGATCAGATTGGATGCTACATCTTCCGGATAGTAAGCCACTACAATTTCGTACAAAGGGTTTAAATCCATTTTTTGTAAGCGAGAAGGAGATTGCTTCCATATTGACTGAGGTCCAAGAAATTATACCTTATATCAAAGAGGTGCACGAAGTTTATTTTTTTGGTGCAGGTTGTTCTACTCCGGATCGGAGGGAGTTAGTTTCTAATGCTTTATCACAAATTTTTCCTAGTTCATTTATATCTGTTGAAAGTGATCTTCTAGGTTCCGCATTTGCCACTTTTGGCTTAGGAAAAGGATTGATCTCTAATTTAGGAACCGGCTCTGATATTAGTTTTTATGACGGAGAGAAGCTTTCACCAAGTTTGCATGGGAATGGTTATGTATTAGGAGATGAAGGATCCGGTGCTTGGTTTGGTAAACAATTGATCACGTCGTATTTATACGAAACCATGCCTAGAGACCTGATGCGTAACTTTAAAGAGGCAAATCATATTACCAAGGATATAATTATTAAGAATGTTTATCAGAAAGATAGACCGAATGCCTATTTAGCTTCTTTTGCTGAATTTATGGGAAATAATCGATTACATCCCTACATTGACAATCTTTTGAGAAATGGATTTGATGAGTTTGTTCGTACAAATATCATGACGTATCCGAACTTTTGGGAATATGAATGTCATTTTGTTGGTGGAATTGCTTATTATTTTGATATTCACTTAAGAGAGGTATGTTCTTTGCATGGTGTTAGAATAGGTAAAATTTTGAAAAATCCTATTGAGGAATTGTTTCACCATGTGGTGGATAGAGAACTCAATGTTCAACTTTAAAAAATATTCATTATGATAATGACCATGATTATGTTATATACGATGCTGCTGCAACAACCATCGGTATATGATTATTCTTTCACTTCGATAGATGGAAAGAAAATTGACTTAGCAGATTTTAAAGGTAAGCAGCTACTGATTGTTAATACGGCTTCAAAATGTGGTTTTACCAAGCAATATAAAGAGCTTCAGGAATTACATGAAAAATATGGTGATAAATTAGTAGTGATTGGTTTTCCATCTGATAATTTCGGTGGTCAGGAATTTGCCAACAATGAAGAAATAGCAGCGTTCTGTGAAAAGAATTTTGGTGTGAACTTTATTTTGTCCGAAAGAGTTAATGTGAAAGGAAAGGAGATCACCCCGTTGTTTAAATATCTTACAGAAACAGAAAATCCAGATTTTAAGGGAGATATTAATTGGAATTTTGAGAAATTTTTAATTGATAAAGATGGTAAATTGGCTCACCGCTATCGCTCTAAAGTAAATCCTTTGGATGAATCTATTACTAAGCAGATTATATAGAATTCTTATATTCAGGTACTATTAAAAGTATAAAAAGAGGAATAGTTGTTCCTCTTTTTATGCTTTTAATATTTAAATAGATTTAGTTTTCTGCAATATATTCAATTCTTGAATCTTTTCTAAGTACATCGTATTCTTCCAGACTTAATTCAATAATAAAGGAATAAGTGTTTTTTGAGAATTCCAGAACTTGAATGGGTTGACTGTTTTCGAGGTTATTATCAGCCAGCATGTCACGGATGGCTTTCTCTATTAATTTTTTAGATTCAACTTCATCCTTTTCATCTTTGACGATTTGTTTGGCAAAGGATTGGGTTAACTCCGCGAGGTAAGTATTGTACATGCTATCCTCTACAAGATCCTCTTTTGCACATGAAGTGAACATGAAAAATAAAATGCTGATTAAGGAGAAGTATATGCTTCTTTTGACGTAATTTTTCATGTCATATTGGAATATTATCAACTCCAAAGGTAATAATATGTTGTTTGAAGAAATCTTAATAACTGTTAAATCTTGTTTTGATTTTAATTTCTTATTTGTGGTCAAGTCCGAAATAACAGGATCTGCATCGAGGTTCATAGCTTTCTTTTTCGCCCAACAGGACTCTTGCATCATTCTGTTGTAATCGATAAGAATAATTTGCCGGCGATCCGCATTGAACACAAACCGCATGTACTTTTGTAACATCTTCTGCTATCGCCATTAAATTGGGTATTGGGCCAAAAGGTTTACCTAGATAATCCATATCCAATCCGGCAACAATAACCCGTATTCCCCGATTTGCTAATTCAATACAAACGTTAGGTAATTCTTCATCAAAGAACTGGGCCTCATCAATACCAACAACTTTTGTATCAGCACTTAAAAGAAGTATAGCTGAGGAATGTGATACAGGACTTGAAGGGATAGAATTGCTGTCATGTGATACAACCTCATTTAACCCATAACGAATATCGATTTCAGGTTTAAAGATTTCGACAGGAAGTTTAGCAAATTGAGCTCTTTTCATTCTTCTGATTAATTCTTCCGTTTTTCCGGAGAACATAGAACCACAGATGACCTCAATACTGCCAACGGGACCTCTTCTATTTGGGAAATTGTGCTCAGAAAACAACATCATTTTGAAAAAACTTTATACTAAAAACCTGTTTTTGGAAGTTTCATATAATATGAAATTCTTAACTCATATAGGGTACGAATATCGAAATTTAATCTTATTTTTGATTTAAGGACGATTAATAAAAAAGTAAACAACGTATCAATCAGGTGGTTTATTTTTTATTTTGAAGTAAAAACAGTGAAGAATTAATTAAAATATAGATAGAAAAAACATGGCTTATTCTGATGAAGATATTTTAGGGAAAATTGGAGATCTATTGGTAGAAATCAATGAGCAATATGCAGGATTAGATAAAGATAATTTAGAAGGGAAAAAATCGGAAATTTTCTTGTTGGCATCACAAGCTAAATACTTAGCCGCACAAATGGAATTTTTAGCTTCAAAACAATCCGCAGATTCGGTAGTTACCTCTTCTTCATTTAACATTGAAGGTGTTCATGAGAGTACTGTTGATGTAAAAGAAGAGGAAGAAACTTTTACTCCGGCAGTAGATCATGAAGAACATGAAGCTGATCAACAACCAGTTGAAGAAGAAATTCAAGAGGTTGAAGATGTAGAAGTCTTCGAAGAGAAGGAGGATGAGCAGCCATTTATAGAAGAATATAATGAGAGGGAACCTGAATCAACCGTTTACGGAGAAGAATCTGACAAAGCGGATGAGGAAGTTCGTGAAGAAGAGAAAGAGGAATTAAAGGAAGAGCCTTCTAGAGAGGAACCTATTCCGGTTCATTCAGCGTCTACAGCATATACCACTTTATCATCAACTCAAGATACTAATCAAGATCATGTAAAGCGCGAAGAAGTTGAAGTTAAAGAAAAAGAGGAAGTAAAGCCGGTCGTGAATGAAGTGATTATTGAGAAAAAACAAATAGAATTGGAGGAAGACCCTGAGCCAGAGGTTAGTTTGAATGATCTGGCGAAACAGGCTGAGGTAAAACCTAGTAGACCATTGACATTAAATGAATTGATTCAGCAACAGAAAAAAGCTGGCTTAACGAATGCTAATCAATTTAATACATCTCAGGACAAAAGCTCTGATCGTGTTACCGATTTGAAAGTAGCCGTAAGTTTAAATGATAAATTATTGTTTATAAAAGATTTGTTTAACGGGTATAGTTTGGCTTATTCTGAAGCAATAGAACTTTTAAATCGTTTTGACAATTTTGCTGAAGCAGATGCCTTCCTTCAAAGTAATTATGCCTTGAAAAATAATTGGGCAACAAAACCACAAACTGTCGATAAATTATACGCTGTTTTAAGAAAGAAGTATATTTAATTCAAAATATCAGAAACAAAAAAGTCGTTCCGAAATTATCGGAACGACTTTTTTGTTTCGGTAGAAATGATTAGAGGTCAAATTTGATCCAATGATTTCCTTCATGTCCAAAAACGAAATATTTGGATTGAATAATTTCTGCTAAAATTTCGGTATCTAAAAGGAAATCTTCTTTATGTTTTCCGAATTCAGGCTTTTGAATAATAAAAATATTATTGTTTTCTACGGCTTTAAAGTCGCTGTACTGATCTTTTAGTAATTGAGGTAATGATCCTAAGAAATTAGGAGAAGATTCGATAAAGATAAGGATATCGGTGTTTTCAGGCGTTTTTGTTAAGGGGTTGTTTTGTGCGCCGGCAATCTCATTTAATTCTTCTAAATAAGCAGGGTCTATAGCAGGTTGAGAATGGTCGATTGTCTCGACCATAGGTCTGCTTTCTATGGAGATAAATTTCAGTTTATGAAAGATGATGTTAATTTCTTCTTCTAAAAGATCGAACTTTTCCGGCTCACTTTGTTGTAACTCATTAGCGATTGCGGTATAGTGTTTTAGTTGATTCATTCTGATTGTGATAATTATAAGGCAAAGGTAATCAAGCTAACGAAAAGACCCAAGTAATTGTCAAGATTCGTAAATAATTCTTAATTTGGTGTGAAATATTAAGTTTAAAAATATGTTTGACAAATTATTTGAAGCACAGCAAAAAGCACAGGAGATTAAAGGTAGATTAGATCATATCTCTGTTTCTGGTGAGGCTGAAGGGGGCAAGGTTAGAGTGATTTCTACAGCAAATAAAGAGATTAAGGAAGTGCAAATAGATCCGGAATTCTTTAAAGAAACTGAAAAAGAAGAGCTGGAGGAGTTACTGGTTGTTGCATTAAACAAAGCATTAGTGCAGGCAGAAAACATTAGTCAGACGGAGATGCAGGCAGCTTCTCAGGACTTATTAGGAGGACTTGGAGGATTAGGTAACTTATTCGGAAACAAATAGAATAATATGAAAGTAACTTATTACGGGCAATCGTGTGTGGAATTTGATTTTGATGGAACTAGGGTTTTGTTAGATCCATTTATTACGTATAATCCACTAGCCACTGAAGTAAAAATAGAAGATATTAAGCCGCAATATATTTTTTTGAGTCACGGTCATCAGGATCATGTTGCGGATATGTTTCGTATTCAACAACAAAGTGGAGCCACCGTGGCCAGTATTGTTGAAACGGCGGATTGGGTTAGAGGACAAGGAGTTCCGGAAGAGAAAGTGATTGAATATAATCTTGGCGGAACCTTGAATTTACCTTTTGGTAAAGTAAAGATGGTTTATGCAGCTCATACAAACAGTACGCCAGATGGTGTATATGGAGGTTTTCCTGTGGGCTATGTTTTCTTCTTAAAAGATAAGACTATTTATTTTGCAGGCGACACCGCATTGACCATGGAGATGAAACTATTAGAACGTTATAAAATAGATTGGGCCCTGTTACCAATAGGAGGTCATTATACAATGGATGTAGATGATGCAATTATTGCTGCTGAATTTATTAACTGTAAAAGTGTGATGGGTATACACTATGATACTTTTCCGCCGATAACAATTGATAAATCTGAAGCTGAACGGAAATTTGAACAAGCCGGATTTTATTTGGCTTTGCCTAAAATCGGAGAGACTATTGAGTTGTAGGTGACATTTTGAATATATGATATAAAAAAGAAGACATATTTAAATAAAATATGTCTTCTTTTTTATATCATTTAAGATTGCGGATTATTCTGCAACACTCTTTGATCTGTTAATGTGAAATAACACTAAGTCATCAATAGGGGAGCGTAATATTTTACCCACTTTCATTCCATATTCAGTGGCTTTATCTTCCAATACATTTCTGAAGTTATATCCTACAGAGCCGATACAATTGAAAGTGTAAGTTTGATAATCAGGATATTTGCTTACTAAATTTGCGAAAAATGCTTCAAATGCATCATCAACGATTTTGCGGGTATATTCGATATTTACGTTATTATCATATACGAATTTACTGAAGCTTGCACAGAAACGGTTGGCTAGCGGTTTAATGTAAACATTGTCCATGATTTCATCAGGGCTAAGCTTATAGGTGTTATAAAATGCTTCAGCAACATCTTTAGGCATTAATCCTCTGATAAAGTCTACCAACAGTTTCTTCCCGATATAACTTCCTGATCCCTCATCCCCTAGAATATAAGCGGCAGAATCTATATTATGTGTTATTTTTTTTCCGTCATAAATACATGTGTTTGTTCCTGTTCCCAGAATTGCTGCAAACCCAGCGTTAGTGCCTAATAAGGCTCTTGCTGCTGCAAGAAGGTCGTGACCAACTTCAACTCTAGAGTTAGGAAATACTACTTTAATAGCATCTTCTACAATCTTTGCCTTTTCATCGTTATGTACACCAGCACCATAATAATTTACCTCACTGATTTTTTCAAATGGAATATCTTGAGGTAGTCCTTTTTTAAGGGATGCAATAATGTATTCGCTATCTACAAAATATGGGTTATAACCCTCGGTGTTGAAGTAAATCTTCTTGTTGTTATCATCTAGCAAACACCAGTTTGTTTTTGTAGACCCTCCATCTGCAATTATTATCATTATTTATAAATTTAGTTTTAAAGTAACTTGTTATCTCGTTTTACAATGGTATTGTGTTAAGTTTAAATCCCAAAATAAGGTATTTATTAATAAAAATAAGAATTTTTATTTGATATATTGAAATTTTTTAGAAATGGTAAAGGCTTAATGAAAAATAAAACCCTCATATAATATTGTTTATGAGGGTTTTATGATTTTATTTTAATAGAAAATACTTAGTGTATTTTTTACAATTAGCTTAGACTTAATGTGCGCCTTCAGCTTCGATCTCATCAATTGCAATTCCTTGTTTAGACAAGAATTTACGAACTAATACCGCAAAGATGATAATGTATAAGAAACCGAAAACCGGAACAATGTAGGAGTTATGGATACCAATAATATCGGATAACTTTCCTTGAATAGGAGGGATGATACCACCTCCTAAGATCATCATCACTAAAAAGGCAGCGCCTTGTTCTGTGAATTTTCCAAGCCCTACAATTGAAAGACTGAAAATTGATCCCCACATAATTGAACAGGCAAGACCTCCTGCTAAGAATGAATAGATGGCTATTGTACCGGTAGTTAATAAACCAACTACCATTGCTAAAAATCCGAATGTTCCGAATATGATTAAGGTCCGAACAGGTTTTTCTTTACTTAAGAAGAATGCTGCTATTTGGATAGCAATACAAATAATAAAGAAATATAATACAGACATATCGAAGCCTGCCAATGTATTTACGCCAACGATAATACTGAATGCTATTAATGGAACTATAATTGTCAAAAGCTGTTTCTTAGATTTGGTTAGGTTAAAAGCGGTGATTGCACCAGCCCATCTTCCAATCATCATACCTCCCCAATACATCGAAATATAAGGGGTAATTTGTGAAGATTGAAGATTACCGAATTCATCCAGTGTTAACAGTTCACCTAAATTACTTCCTATTGCAACCTCAATACCCACATAAATAAACAAAGCTAACATGCCCAATACCAACTGAGGATATTTCATTGCTCCCCAACCTTCAGGGTTTTTCTTTGCACTGTTATAAGAAAACAATAAACCGAAAACAATTACAGCCAATGCGCCTAATAACCAAAACATTCTTTGGATTTCCAATCCATGTGACAATTCTTTGATTTGGTCTAATAAACCTTGATCCTGACTAATATCAGCCTGTTCCTTTAATTCTAGAATATGTAAGGCAGTTTCTGATTTGTAACTTGTAAAAACAGGAATGAATGCACATAATAAAAGAATGGTCATTATAATTAACGTGGTTCTAGCTTTATTCGCAGGTTCCATGGGTTCTAAATTAAAACCAGCAGGAACTTTTTTGGAGAAGTGAAATAGACCGGCGACCATGATGAATAATAAGCCTATACCTACGTAAAGATATACTACTTTGTTTAAAGGTAGACTGGCAATTTCGGCATCGGATATAGTCTCGAAAGTCCCGAAGAGTGCAAAACCCAGGATAAGGGGGCCAATTGTTGTACCTAATGAGTTGATCCCTCCGCCGAGATTAACACGTGAAGCTCCGGTTTTCGGATCTCCTAATAATACCGCAAATGGGTTTGCTGCTGTTTGCTGAAGAGAGAAGCCAAGGGCAACAATAAATAAACCGATTAACATGCCGGTATAAACATTGACCTCCACGGCGACGATCATTGCTGCAGCTCCTAATGCTGAAAATAAAAGGCCATATACAATACTGCGTTTATATCCCCACTTTCCTACTAAATCTTTTCCGGAAATGGTTCCGAAAATGAAAAGAAGAAGAGCGCCTATGTAATAGGCAGAATAAAAAGCAAAATCAATAAGTTGAGATTGAAATTGGTCGAGGTGAAAATAATTTTTGCAGAACGGAATAAAAACGCTGTTACCAGCTGCGATAAAACCCCAGAAAAAAAACACCATTATAAGGGTGTATAGTGCTGGGTAATTGGTGCTTTTTTGTTGGTTATTCATATAAATTTGATCTAAACTTTATGATTTAATCATACAAATAAAGAATTTTTTTTTGATTTTTAAATATTTTTAAAGCTGCTAAAACATTTTATCAGTAGAAATGTTTAAAACTATAGCTATATTTGGAAAAAAAAAGTTAATTTTCTTTTGAATTTACAATAGTTATTTTTTTCTTTGTGGCGGTTCTTAAATTATCTTTCGGAATTCAATTAAGAAATCTCTTAAAAGATTAATGGTTTTCCAAACAAGTCATATAAGTTTATGTATTTGCTGAAAGATACATTTTCAATAAAAGTAAAAATCCTTAAAAAATCATATTTTATTATTAATGGATATTAATGAATTGAATACGAAGCTCGTGTCTGAATTGCGCGAGATTGCAAAAGTTCTAGGTATAGTTGATTCCGAAAAACTTAGAAAACAAGAATTGATTGATCGTATTTCTGATATAGCCAAAGAAACACAACAAGATAATTCAACGGAGCAGGTAGAAGCAGATTCTGATCGATCGAATACCGATAGAGCTAGAAAGCGTGTTCGTACAGTAAAGCCGGTTGAACCAGTTGCTATAGGAAGAAATAGAGCTCCAAACGAAGAGGAGCCCACGAAGGTAGATTTACCTAGTAAACCTATCGAGACTCCTCAACCTGAAACTCAAGTAGCATCAACGCCTGAACCGGCTCCTAAAGCTTCCTCACAATCAGATTTTGATAACGTTATTGTAAATGAAGGTGTATTAGAAATTATGGCCGATGGTTATGGTTTCTTAAGATCTTCAGACTATAATTATTTAACATCTCCGGATGATATCTACGTTTCACAATCTCAGATTAAGCTTTTTGGTTTAAAAACCGGTGACAATGTCCGAGGCTCTATTCGTCCTCCAAAAGAGGGAGAAAAGTACTTTCCTTTAGTTCGCGTGGAAGCAATCAATGGACAGGATCCTGCAGAAGTCAGAGATCGCGTTCCTTTTGATTATTTAACCCCTCTTTTCCCGGATGAAAAGTTGAATTTGGATTTAGGTCCTTCTAATTATTCAACCCGGATAATGGATTTATTTACGCCTATTGGTAAAGGTCAGCGTGGACTAATTGTTGCTCAGCCTAAAACAGGTAAGACTAACCTGTTGAAGGAAGTAGCGAATGCTATTGCAAAAAACCATCCTGAAGTATATTTGATTATCTTATTAATCGATGAGCGTCCTGAAGAGGTAACGGATATGGCAAGAAGTGTGCGTGCAGAAGTTGTTTCCTCTACTTTTGATGAACCAGCGGATCGCCATGTAAAGATTGCTAATATCGTTTTGGAAAAAGCAAAACGTATGGTTGAGTGCGGTCATGATGTAGTTATATTATTAGACTCTATTACAAGATTAGCTCGTGCCTACAATACTGTAGCACCTGCATCCGGTAAAATATTATCTGGTGGTGTGGATGCAAATGCTTTGCATAAACCAAAAAGATTCTTTGGTGCAGCAAGAAATATTGAGAATGGTGGTTCATTGACTATTTTAGCAACTGCCCTTACGGAAACAGGCTCGAAAATGGATGAGGTTATCTTTGAGGAATTCAAAGGTACTGGTAATATGGAGCTACAGTTAGATCGTAAATTATCTAACAAACGTATATTCCCTGCTATTGACCTTACAGGATCCAGCACAAGACGTGATGACCTATTGGTTGATCGTGATGAATTACAACGCCTTTGGGTGTTAAGAAATCATTTAGCGGATATGAACTCTCAGGAAGCGATGGAATTCTTACTAACACAAATGCGAGGAACTAAATCTAATTCAGAATTTTTAATTAGCATGAATGGCTAAAAAGCCATCTTAAATTGATATTTTTAAGCCATCTTTGCAAGAAGATGGCTTTTTTTATGAAGAAACATATCCCAAATACTATTACGTCACTTAATTTATTTAGTGGATGTATCGGAATAATCATGGTGTTGAATCAGGAGTATATGCTGGCGTTTTATTGCGTATTGGCCTCCGGAATATTTGACTTCTTTGATGGTATGTCAGCACGTGCTCTTCATGTAAAATCCTTAATAGGTAAAGAATTAGATTCTCTTGCTGATGTGATTAGTTTTGGGTTTTTACCAGGGGCAATTATCTTCACTATGTTGAAAGATACTACTGAGCATGCTTATCTACCTTATCTGGGATTTATAATAACTGTTTTCTCTGCCTTGAGATTAGCTAAGTTTAATATAGATACCAGACAGACGACCGATTTTATAGGTGTTAATACCCCTATGAATACTTTTTTTATAGTTTCTCTACCCTTTATCGCTCAAGATTACCCTGTATTAAAAAACACTTGGATACTTTTAGGAATAGCAATTGTAGTCAGCCTCTTATTGGTTTCAGAAATAAAACTATTTTCAATGAAACTAAATAGCTTAAGTTGGAAAGTAAATAAATACAAGTATTTGTTTTTAATAATAAGTGTTGTTCTGCTGATTTGGTTAAAGTTTTTGGCTTTACCAATAATCCTACTCCTCTATATACTCTTTTCAAAGATTCACTTTTCTTCCGAAAGGAAAGATCAGCCTAAGCTGGACTGATAGTTTTTTAATTCTATCATTGCTTTCTCGAAATCAATTTTAATTTCTTCAAAAAGTTGAGTTATCTCTGTAATTGAAAGGTTTGATGCTGCTGAATCTTCAAGGTTTTGAAATTTTAATCTCAATTCTTGAGCGCCCAGATATTGCATTGTAGGTTTAATATGATGTGCTTTTAATCTTATTTCTTCATGATTTTGAGATAAAATAGCATTTTCTAGCGATTTAAAATCTTCTACCCCTTGCCCAAGATACATTGGAATCATCTGCTTGATGATTTCTGTATTGTTCATCATGTTCTCTTGGATGGATTGAGGGTTAATTATTTGATAAGGGTTCATGTTTGAAAATATTAACTTTTAGTGGATCTGTAGATTCTTCAAGTAGTTCTTGATTGGTCTTCTTAAAGATAGGGTGAATATAGGTAGGAGCAATCTCGGTTAAGGGAATTAATGTAAAATTTCGTTCTTGAATATAAGGGTGTGGTACTTGCAGATCTTCGGTATGTATAATTTCCTGATTGTAATATAAAATGTCAATGTCTATTACTCTTGACCCCCAGCGTTGCCCTCTGATTCTTCCTAAAACAAGTTCTATCTGAAGGATGGTTTGTAGAACTTTGTTTGCAGAGAAAGGAGTTTCGATGCTAATCACCTGATTAAGAAAAATAGGTTGATCTTCGACTCCCCAAGCCTCTGATTCGTAGATTTTTGATGCATGCGTGATTTTTCCGATTCTCTCTTCAATTTCCAGCCTGGCCTCTTGCAATTGTCTGTCAGGTTTTCCAATATTTGCTCCTAAAAGCAGGTAAACGGTATTCATGAGTTTAATATATGAATTGTTTATGATAATCGGAATAATAGCTTAAATTTACGCACACTACAAATAGAATTATTTATGAGATCTTTTTTTAAATATGTGCTGGCAACTATTACTGGTGTGATTATTTCCAGTATTTTATTGTTTTTTATTTTTATAGGTATAATTGGCGTAATGATAAGTTCCGTGGGCAGTAAAGATGATGCTGTTACTCCAAGTAATGCCGTTTTAATGATTAATCTGAATCATGAAATTACCGAAAAAACAGAACCTAACCCTTTTGAAGATTTAGATATTTCCGGATTTAGAGGGACAAAATCGATTGGACTAAATGATATAATTTCAAGAATTAAGGCCGCAAAGACTGATCCTAATATTAAAGGTATTTATCTGAATGTGTCAGGAGTGGGGACAGGCTTTGCCAGTATGAAAGCTATCCGTGAAGCGTTAATTGATTTCAAAACATCAGATAAATTTATTGTTGCATATAGTGATGCGATGAGTCAGAAAGGTTATTATATTAATTCAACAGCTGATGAAGTTTATTTACATCCACAGGGAGGATTAGATTTTAGGGGTTTAGCCACTTCAGTTATGTTTTATAAAGAGGCATTAGATAAACTGGGAATTGAGATGCAGGTTTTAAAAGTTGGTACTTATAAAAGCGCTGTTGAACCTTTTATTTTAAATAGTATGAGTGAAGCTAATAAAGAACAGGTAAACTCTTATTTGAGCAGTATTTACAATACATTTTTAAGTGATATCTCTGATGTAAGGAAGATCTCTACCGACAGTTTAAGGGCAGTAGCAAATGGATATTTAATTCAAGAAGCTGAAGATGCGAAGAAGTTAGGATTTGTTTCGGACTTGTTATATAAAGATCAGGTAATTGCTAAGATTAAGGAAAAATTAGGAATTGATGAGAAGAAAGATATTTCTACAGTTTCTTTGTTAGATTATAAGAACAAAGCAAAAAGTGGTGAAGCTGGTGGAGATAGAATTGCTGTTTTGTATGCCTATGGAGAAATTATTGATGGTGAAGGTACTGATGGGCAGATTGGGGGCGAAAAGTTTTCCAGAGAGCTTCGTGAATTGAGAAACGATGATAAGGTTAAAGCTATAGTTATGCGTGTCAATTCTCCCGGGGGTTCTGCTTTAGCCTCTGAGAGTATTTGGAGAGAAGTAGAACTAACAAAAAAAGTGAAACCTATTGTAGTTTCTATGGGTGATTATGCGGCTTCAGGAGGTTATTACATATCTGCTGCTGCGGATTCTATTTTTGCCGATCCAACTACACTGACAGGATCAATAGGTGTATTTGGTCTTATCCCAAGTTTTCAAAAGCTTTTTAATAATAAATTAGGGATTCATTTTGATGCAGTTAAAACTGGAAAATTCGCAGATATGGATGTGGATATGGACCGACCGTTATCTGAAGAAGAAAAAGGAATTATTCAAGGTGGGGTTAATAAGATTTATCAGACCTTTATGAAACGTGTGGCAGACGGAAGAAAAATTGATGTGGCTTACGTAGATAGTATTGGACAAGGTCGGGTTTGGACTGGCGAACAGGCGGTTAAACTTAAATTAGTGGATAGGTTAGCAACACTTGATCAAGCAGTAGAAGCTGCTGCAAAAAAAGCTAATCTTGTAAATTACAGGGTTTCAGAATATCCAAGAGCAAAAGATCCATTTGCATCAATCTGGTCTACTTCCAAAGAAAAAATTAAAATGTGGATGTTAGAAGATGAAATGGGAGATTATGTAAAATACCTGTCAGAATTAAAAAGAATTACCCAACAAACAGGTATTCAGGCAAGGATTCCATACCTAGTAGAAATATATTAATTTTTCTATCTTTAGAGTCTAAAATCAACCGGAAATAAATAATTATATGAAAACTATCGACGATTTAAATTTCAAAGGAAAGAAAGCTTTAATCAGAGTTGATTTCAACGTCCCTCTAGACGAGAATTTCAACATTACAGACGACAACCGTATTCAGGGTGCACTACCTACTATTCAAAAGATTTTAAAGGATGGAGGTTCTGTAATTCTTATGTCTCACTTAGGAAGACCCAAAAATGGACCTGAAGATAAGTATTCATTAAAACATATTGTACAACATTTATCAGAGGTATTAGGAGTTGATGTTCAGTTTGCCAATGATTGTATTGGTGAAGAGGCTGTTGAAAAAGCAAAAGCATTGCAACCAGGACAGGTATTATTGTTAGAAAACTTACGGTTTTATAAAGAGGAAGAAAAGGGGGACCGTGATTTTGCTAAAAAATTAGCTGATTTAGGAGATGTCTATGTAAATGATGCCTTTGGAACCGCGCATAGAGCACATGCTTCCACAGCTATAATTGCAGAATTTTTTCCTGGAAATAAATATTTTGGCTATTTGATGGCTAAGGAGATTGAAAATGCTGAAAAAGTTTTAAATAAGCCTGACCGTCCATTTACCGCGATCATGGGGGGCGCAAAAGTTTCTGATAAACTGGAATTAATCGAAGCGTTATTAGATAAGGTTGATAACTTAATTATCGGTGGAGGTATGGCATATACCTTTATAAAAGCACGTGGTGGTGAAATTGGTAAGTCATTAGTTGAATTAGATAAATTAGATCTGGCGAATGAACTTGTGAAGAAAGCAGACGAGAAGGGTGTAAATTTAGTATTACCTACTGATGCTCAGATAGCTGATAGTTTTGCAAATGATGCTAACGTATATGATGGTCCTAATGATGAGATTCCTGCTGATATGCAAGGATTAGATATTGGCCCTGAATCTTCTGCGCATTTTAATGATGTAATCATGGCCTCAAATACCTTGTTATGGAACGGTCCAATGGGTGTGTTTGAGATGGATACTTTTGCTAAAGGCACGCGTGCGGTTGCAAATGCAGTGGTTGCTGCAACAGAACGTGGTGCGTTCTCACTCATAGGAGGTGGAGATTCGGCAGCTGCAGTTTCAAAATTCGGTATGACCGAACATGTTAGTTATGTGAGTACGGGTGGTGGTGCGTTATTGGAATATATGGAAGGAAAGACACTTCCAGGCGTTAAAGCAATATTAGATTGATCATAAATGTTTTGATAAAAAAATAAGGGTTTGCAAATTTGCAAACCCTTATTTTTTTAAGATTTTAATAAGAATAGCTTAAGCTAAAACTAGGGACCAAATCTCCCTTTGCACTGGGATGGTTTATATAGGTAAGCTTAGCACCTACAGCGAAATCAGGTAAAACATACTTAAACATGTTGAAATCAGCAGAAAGACCAATGCCAAATGAAGCAGGTGCCGCTTTGCTATCCTGTATGTTTTGATAGTCAGTAAAGAAATAGCCATGGAATCGTTTGATATAGGCTAGCTGACCTACACTCCAATCAGGATATGCTATAGGAAATCTATAGTTTAATAATAAAGTATTTTCTACTTTAGGCGAATCAAAGTGAGCAAAGCCACTTACCATTGGAATATCGTTGGTCGCATTGTATCTGCCATCTGTTTTTTGATATGATAACCTAGCCTGAAAACCATGGTTTTTAAATAACCCCGGGAAATAGAAGTTTGTCCTAACTGCGAATAACGAACCTTCCAATTTATTCTCAAAAGGAACATGACGAAGTATTACATTAAAATTCTGTCCCCATTTAGGGATTAAATCCATCTGACTTCTTCTTAAATTTCTGTTGAAATATACTTGATAATTTAGCGGGAAAGCAATCTCGTTATTAAAGCCTTGAAGTGTTTGGAGACTTAGGTTATATCTTTTTTGGTAAGAAGTTCCGAGATTAAACCCATAACTATAGATATTTTTGCCTCTATATATAGTCATCGGAATTTGCATATCGAGGCTATAAACATGCTCTCTATAGTCAAATTTTGTGTATTCATCTTGTGTATTTTGTTTTTTAGCATACCCAATTTGTCCTCTGTTTTGATAAGAGAATGTGAATTTAGGGTAGTATTTCTGATAGGAAATTTCAGCGGAATAGATACTTTTTTCTATCTCAAGATCATATTCGTAACCTATTTTTACTTGGGATGTATTCAATAAATCATTTGCTAACCAAAATATTCCTGGTCTGTAATTGTCGAAACTTTCAAAATTATTACTGCTTAAACTAAGACTGTGAAAGTTGAAAAAATGACTTAAAGTGTTGTAGTTTCTTGCGGTATAATGAGTACTCGTGCTATCTGATTTTAGGGTAAAAGGCGTGTTTATATGTTCATCGAATAGTGAAGTAACTTCAAATTCAGGTTGAATTTCTGTTCCTGTAAACCTCTCGTGGCTGATCTTAGCAGCTTTATATCCATTCTGAAAATACTCATTATATAGAATCGTTGAATCCATTCCAGCGCTCGGATTAAAGGCTCCAAAAGGAGAATTGGATACCTGAAAGATCTTGTTTTCAGTAAAGGAATACCTATAAATATTATCTATTTTTTTGAACTGAGCTTTGAAAATTAAATCATTCCCGTGGTAAATTGGGCGTTGATATTCTTGATTTGACCAAGGAAACAGTTCGTTTATGCTTAAGGTATTCAGGTCAATTTCCACAATATTATTGCCTTTCGGGCTAATTGCAATGGCAGCGATTTTGCTTTCGTCTGCCTTTAATGTAGGCTGTTGAATTAATATTTTATCAGGAATTTCTATGATTTTTACTGCTTGCTTTGTTAAACGATCTATATAGAAGAGGCTGGATTGATTATTTTGATCAATTTGAACTACATATACCTTTTTGGAATTTGAGCTTATTATAGGGCTGTAAAATCGAGAATTTTTGGATAAGTTTTCAGTTTTTCCGGTTTTTAAATCTAAAATTCTAATAATATTATAGGTCTGCTTTCCGAATCTGGCATCTTTTCTTAACTCATCCCACACTAGGAATTCGTCGTTTACATGAAAATAAGGGGTAAGTTGATAGCCTATTTTTATTAAAGAATGCTCTTGGTTATTTTCAAATTTTCGGATTTCCGGAATAATTTGTGGAGATTGAACCAGTGCAAAAATGTTGTTCGAAGAGTTAGTTTGTGGAAGATAATAATGGGTAGGATAGCGTTCTGTCTTATCAAAAAGTAGCTGGTATTCTCCCTCTATTTTTTCTGTATTCCAAGTTTTATTAAGCGAATCCATACTGGCTTTATACAGCCGTGAACTATTAAGATTAGTGTACCTTTTAAGCGCTAAATTAAAATTAAAAGGTCTCCATAAATTTAGTCTCATATTCTCCATAATTTTCTCCTTTACCTCATAGCCAAATTGGTTAGTGAGATAGGTGTTCATCGCATAACCAGTGAGGTAGTAAGTAGGGGTAATGTCTTTGAAAGAACCCAGAATATTTTTGCTAAAAGAATAGTGTTTTCCTGATAGCATATTTGTTCGAAGAGGCATGATCCATGAACTGCTCCGGCCTCTGCCACCAGGCGAAAACTGAGTTTCTATGGAGACTGCATCACCCTCAAAGTACCAGGCTGGAAGGTGTAAACCATAGAGCGCAAATGCCAACTGTTGGAAAAATGGACCTCTAATTTTACCTGTCATTTTGTCAAATTGTGCTACGTGTCTTAACTCATGTTGGATTAAATTTGGAAGCCATTCCGTGTTGTCGCTTGATGGTCCTGGGGTTGAAAATGCCTCAACTTTTCTTGGCGCTAATTGTGCAAATCCATTTTGTTCTATATGATTTTCGTGAAGTATTATTGAAATTTTTCTTGGTTTTATTTTTAAATCATGACTCGAATAATGAATCATTGAGTCTATTTGTTGAGAGAGGAGAGAGGCTGATTTTTCAAACTCAACAGGGAATATAAGTTGAAAATATTCAGTATTTATTTGCCTCCAATGCACAGAAGATGAAGCCTGATCGGTGTTGATTATTTGGGTCTTTGCAATTGGTATACTTATTATTAATATAAATAAGTATAATATACTGATATTTATATGTTTATTATTTATTAATAAGGTGAAAAACTGCATATGCTAAAAATATTAGTACAGATATGGTTTATTATTTAATCTATTAATGTATATATAGCATATAAAATGTTGATTTTTAGTTTTATATGTTTTTTATACAAAAGGTAATTTTATCTTGAAAATGGTTAATAATTATCTTTTAATCACATCAATGAGAGTAAATTTTATCCTTCTCATTGATGTTGTAAATGTACCTTTATTTATTTGGATATTCAAGATGTTTGTAGGGACTTCGGTAGTTTTTTGGTAGTTTTTCGGTGGTTTTATTAATTCAAAAAAAATGTAAAATCTAAGCTGATAAATTTTAGAGTTTAAGAATGATTTGAAAATTGATTTTGATCTTCTTAAATTTTTGAATGGAATTTTCTATTGATATTTTTCTTTTAGAATGGATAGTTAAATTGAAGTGAATCTTGAATTAAATAAATTGATTTTTACAGCGAATTATTGTTGTGTCATTTTGACAGTTTGCGTACTGTGTTACTTCAAATTGATCGTTCTGTTTTTTTTAAATTGCTATTCTTAAAAAATTAATTATATTATTATCTCAAAAAAAACGACTTTTGCACAAACGATTTTTGGACCAATGTAGGATTGTAAAATAAAGGAGGTATATGGAAGAATTAGCAATGCTTGTAGCACATGTAGAGCAATTGATTGAACGTGCTGATCAAGCCGAGCTTGCGGATTATTTAAATGAATTGAATATTTCGGACGTTGAAGAATTGATTGATGAATTGCCTGAGTATGGTCCTTTATTTTTAGAAACGTTAAGTCTTAAAAGGGCGGTAAATGTATTCCGTATTTTAGACTTCCCCACCCAGGAAAGAATCTTCAAAAAATTATCTTCATCAAAGATCCGAGAGCTCTTAAACGAGATGCCTCCGGATGACCGTACATCTTTCTTTAGTGAGCTTCGAGGAGACGTTGTAAAAAGACTTATTATTTTATTGACTCCGGAGGAGCGGAAGGAGGCTTTGTCTTTACTTGGTTATCCTGAAGACTCTGTTGGTCGTTTGATGACTCCTGATTATATCACTGTGAAAGAGCACTGGACAATGCCACGAGTTCTTGATCACATTCGCAGATATGGATCAGCGTCAGAGACGATCGATGTGCTATACGTGATTGATGCCGACGGGAAATTAATAGACGACGTTCGAATAAAAGATATTATCGTTGCTGAGCCAGATCGTAAAGTGTCTGACTTAATCGACAATCGTCTGATTTCATTGCAAGCAAATGATCCACAAGAAGAAGCCGTAACTATTTTCCGGATGAATAATAGAGTAGCTCTTCCAGTAGTGGACGAACAGGATATTATGTTGGGTATTGTGACGATTGATGATATTCTTTGGGTGGCTAATGAAGAGTATACAGAAGATATGCAACGAATCGGGGGTACTGAAGCCTTGGATGAACCATATCTTGATGTTTCAATTTTTCATCTTGTGAAGAAAAGAGCAGGTTGGTTGATTGTCCTGTTTCTGGGTCAGCTTTTGACTTTTAATGTTCTTCAGCATTATGAGTCTCGATTAACAACAGCTTTAATTCTATTGATGCCTGTAATTATGTCCAGTGGTGGTAACTCGGGCTCTCAAGCATCGACCCTTATTATACAGGCGATGGCTATGGGGGAGGTAACTTTAAGAGACTGGTGGTTTGTCATGAGGAGAGAGATTATTTCCGGTCTTTTATTGGGGATTATTTTGGGCGTGCTGGGCTTTTCAAGAATTTTTGTTGAAGAAGGGTTGTCACATACCTACGGAGATGTTTGGTACTTATATGGAGCAGCGATAGGAGTTTCTTTGGTAGGGGTTGTGTTATGGGGATCGTTAGTAGGTTCTATGTTACCTTTTATTCTTCGTCGCTTAGGAGCGGATCCGGCAAGTTCTTCAGCACCTTTTGTGGCGACGATTGTTGATGTAACCGGCTTAGTTATTTATTTTTCTTTTGCCACATTAATCCTGAAAGATCTTTTGTTGTAATTATTCTACTTGGTTCTGAATAACTTGCGAAAAATCGCTTTAAAATATTTGGACTTTTCGGTGAAACTTCCGATAATTGCATCACTGAAAACGACACAGATAGTCGAAATTCCTGAATAGCTCAGTTGGTTAGAGCATCTGACTGTTAATCAGAGGGTCGCTGGTTCGAGCCCAGCTTCAGGAGCAAAAGCTCAGCATCATGCTGAGCTTTTTTTTATCCCACAAATTTAATATCCCGCAATTCTATATTTTTTAAAATGTTACGGACATAACGGACGCAATCGTTTTCGAGAATTATGCAACCGATTGAGTAGGATAACCTATTGATTTTTGAATTAAAAATGATCCATTTTGTTCATGTGTTCTGCAGAACAATAGATTATAAACTAAAAAATTATCCCACTTAACTAATTTAATTTATGAAGAAGACGCTAAGTAATATTTCTAGCTTAATAGCAGGCCTATTTGTAGCTAGTTTATTTTTATTCTCATGCTCTAAGGATACGAATACTCCTGTCGAACCGGTGAATCCTATAGATACAACTTTAACAAATTTAAAGTTCGTTAGTAATCCGAAAAACTTAAATGTAATTATGTTCGTGCCAACAGATAATCCTCCGCTTAGTGATTATAAGCCTCGTTTATCTCAATTGTTGGTGATGTTCCAAAGCTGGTACCATGAGGAAATGAAAAGATATGGGTATGATAAGTATATGGGGTTATCAAAAGATGATTCCAGTAAATACGTAAATATTATTGAAATTCCGGCTCAGGGAGCACAAGCTGATTATCCTTATAGTTCGGCTATTTCAGCAAATAAAATAATTAATGAAATAAAGGCTTATCGTACAGCTCATCCAGAAAGTTTTTCTTCAGATAATCATTATCTTATTTTACTGCCGGAAAGAACAAGTGGCGATACAGGTCAGCCATTTTATGGATATGGAAGATACTGCTTTGCATTAGACAATTCGTCCATGTCGATAAATCATATTCCTAATCCTAATTCAAACTATTTAGGAGGAATGCTGCATGAGCTTGGCCATGGTTTAAATTTACCTCATAACAGAGCAAAGTATATTTCTGAAGAACCTTCTTTAGGCACTTCTTTAATGGGAAGTGGAAATGTTAGTTTCAGTAAGGGGAATCCAACATTTTTGACTGCTGTGGATGCCGCTATCTTGAATAACAATGAGATCTTTCAATCTGTATTAGCAACAAACACAGCATATCAATCAGCTGTCTTTACGGTAAATCCTGAATTCAACATCGATAATGAAAATCAGAAACTAAACATTTCAGGAAACTTTACTTCTGATAAAGAAGTAAGTGATATTTTAGTTTACCTAGATCCGAATGTTAATAATGAAGGCGTAGGAGCAAATAAAGATTACAATGCCATAGGATGGAGATTTACTCCGGGACCTAATAATACAATATCTTGTTCTATTGATTTAAACGAGCTGTATTATAAAGGAAATACACCGTATGAAGTAAAAGTGAAGTTGTTACTTAAGAATGGATGGAATTCTTCTACAAGTTATGATTTTCAATATATCAATGATGTATTGACTTCTTTTGATGATTTTGTATTTACATTCTCCAATGCCTATTATGCAGGAGATAAAGGATCACTGGAAATAGGTAATTATACAACGGCAGACTTATTAGCTAAAGGTATTACTGATAATAGTATCTCATCTATTAAAGTAGGTCAAAATTTAAAGGTTACTTTATTTGATGGCGATAACTTTACAGGAGATAGTCTTGAGCTAACTTCATCATCTTCCTACCTTTCTACATTTAATGATAAGGTTTCTTCTATGAAAGTTGAAACAAAATAAAATGAAGAGGCGGGAGAAAAGTGTTTTCCTGCTTTACATGGGTTAGTAAATTAAAAACCACGCCATAGAGCGTGGTTTTCTTTATCTTAGCATATAGGGGCTTAAAACACCTTTATTTATTAAACTACATAGTACTGTTCCCATCCTTTTGCAGGGGGAGGGCCTACTAGCATTTCATTTGCGAATCGATCATTAGTAATCTGTTTTGTTTTTGGGTCTAGTTCAATTTTACAATTTAATTTCTGAGTAATAACACCTAAACAGAATACCTGACTTAATGGACCAGCGATTTCGAATGCTGATCTTGTCTTTTCCAATCCTTTGCAAGCATTGAGGAAGTTAGCGAAATGATTTGAAGGACTTGTGGGTACTTCAGGGAGTTTAGATTCCATTTCTTTTGCTTTTTCCTCTGGTATAATTTGTAAAGTGCTACCATGGGAACTTCCTTTGAAAATCAAGTCTTTTGAATAGATGATTTTTCCCGGATTTAATTTTGCCGGTTCTATTTTACCTGTACTTGGTGGTGGAATATTTGGATCCAATCCGGATACGCCGTAACCTTCGGGGATTTCAGGTAGATTGTTCAGTCCGTCAAACCAGTTTATATCTACTGCCGGCATGTTTTTTCTTTTCGGGAAATGAAAATTAATTGTTGATGACATTGGGAAAAAGTAGGAGTTATGTCCTTCCAAATATTTTGCTTCAACGACAGTAGGCAAACCTAAATTCAGAAATTCATGAGCAGTATCTAAAATATGTGCACCCCAATCTCCAAGGGCTCCCATTCCAAAGTCAAACCAGCAACGCCATTGTCCATTTACAAAGTCTTTGTTATAAGAATGTCCTAGAGTTTGCATTTGCCAGATTTCCCAATCTAGTGTTTCAGGAATTGGTTCTGGGTAGGGAAATCCGGATATATTAGGATCCCATCCATGCCATCGTCTTGGACTATTCATATGCGCATCAATCCGTGTAACGTCTTTAATGATTCCAGCATCTTTCCATGCTTTAAATTGGAAATAGTTAGCTTCAGAATGCCCCTGGTTTCCCATTTGAGTAGCCAGCTTTGGATTTTTCTTTGCTTTCTGTATCATGAGTTCTACCTCTGTGAATGTTCTAGCCATAGGTTTCTCTACATACACATGTTTCCCTTGATCTAGAGCCTGCATTGTGATGGCAAAGTGGGAGAAGTCAGGAGTGCCCACAGATACAGCATCAAATTGATTTCCCATTTCATCAAAAAGTTTACGGAAATCCTGATACCGAGGAACATTAGGAAACATCTTAATAATTTCCTGTGTATGTTTTGCTCCCATATCTACGTCGCATAATGCGACTATATTGCATAAGCCGGTTTTATAAAGTTCTTTTATAATTTCGTTTGCTCTGTTTCCAATCCCGATACAAGCTAGGTTTACTCTTTCGTTTGCACTGGCAAGTTTTACTTTTCCCAATACGCTATTGGATAACATGACAGCTCCCCCTGCCATAATAGATTTACTGATAAAACTTCTGCGCGATAAATAATGATTCATGTTTAGTTATTTTGTTGATTTAATCTTAATTGAACGGAAAGAGACTTCATCACCATGATCTTGTAATAAAATATGACCTTTTGCTGCTTCACCGAAGTTATCCCAATCCTTGTATTTACTTATAGCTACTAAGTCTTTGAATTCCTGAGATCCACGAGTATAGGATAATACTTTTACACCATTCAAATAATAGGTTACATTGTTGTCTTTATCCACCTTTATTCGCCCCCGGTTCCATTCTCCAATCGGTCTTGTAGCACCACGTCCTTTATCGGATGTAATCAAATCATAAAGAGAGGCAATGGTTCTATTACCATCCCGACCTAATTTGGCATCAGGATGTAATTTATCATCAAGAATTTGATATTCTAATCCAATGGCTGACCCTGAGGTTTGTTCCTGCAAGGTGACAAAGTATTTAACTCCGGAATTTGCACCAGGCGTTAATTTAAACTCAAATGATAAATCGAATACACTGTATTGGTCGTTTGTGATGATGTCTCCTCCATTTGTTGATTCGGAACCATCTGATTTCTGTACCTGGATGATACCATTGTTAATTGTCCATCCTTTTTCAGGGAATTCATCAGACTTAACACTTCTCCAACCATCCGAGTTAATTCCATTGAACAAAAGTTTATATCCGTTTTTTTCCTCATCAGCACTTAATTTATTGGGGGTTAAGTTTACAATATATTGGTCTTCCGGATATGGACTTGGTTTCAGGTTTTCGGTTTGGATATTTATATTTTTAAAATAAACTTTTTTGCCATCATGTTCATCAGCAACACTATGTACCTGCAAACCGATAAAACCCGATGCATCAACCGTATCTACAACATAAGCTGCAGGTACACCGTTTACCCAAGAACGAAGTTCATTACCTATTGCTTCAATTCTTATATGGTTGAACTCATTCTGTTTATAAGCTGTTTTAGAAGCTTCATTTAAATCCAAGGGATAAATCCATCCTCTACGAGCTTCATCATAAATACCACCTGACCAAGCGCGGGGAGAAGGATCTATTTCTATTTGTCTACCATAGACTCTTCCTTTACCATCATTTTGATTAGGATCTATATGACTCCTCGTTTGAATACCGGAATTCGTTTGATCTCCTTCAAGTTTAACATCTAATTCGAGAATGAAATCTCCGTACTCCTTTTCTGTTATTAAAAAAGAATTTGGGGTACCTTTCGTCATTCGCCCTACAATTGCACCGTCTTCCACAGAATAGGGAGCATCTCCTCCGACAGATTTCCAACCTTCTAATGTTTTTCCATCAAACAGAGGTTTGAATTCCTTATTGTCAGTATTTTGTGTACAGCTCTGGAAAGAGAGTAGTAGCGAAAAGCTCAAGGCAGAAAATGACCTTAAAATAGTTTTAGTTTTCATGAATTGATTTTTTAAAGTAATCGACATTTAGATTTAATTTTTTGTTATTCTTGTGGACCTAATATTGTTCCTTCTTCTGGGACAATATTAGGTTTCTCATTTCGTTCAGCTCCAGGATAACCAATATTTTGATTAATTACTCCTTTCACGTTTGCATTAATTGCTGTTGCAGGTACCGGCCAAAGAATATGATGAACTGAAATTTTATATTCTGCCCACTTATGCTTTACACCTTTGTTATAAAAGTTGCTTTTAGAAATAACCCGATCATACCAGAAGTTGATGCCATTTTGCTTGATATTGGAATTTATCCCTCCAGGGCCACTTATGTTTTCCAAACTATAAACCCTTCCTCCAAAAATTTCACATGGTTTTTTAGTTTTGGCATATGTGTAAGATATTCGGACTAACTCCGTGTGCCGGGCTTCTTCATAATAAAGTTCTCTTGCACGTTCATCTAATATTTCTCCCATATTAACTTCGGCCGCTTGAATCGGTTTCGCTCCGGCTCTTGTTCTAACTTCATTCAGGGCATTAGCTGCCATTCCTAATTGATCTTTCCAATAGAAAGCCTCAGCTAACAATAAATAAACTTCAGCGGAACGATAGATATACCAAGGTGTTTCACCACCGGTCCACGTTGCCTGAAGAGGATCAGGAACAAAAACTTTATAATGTGGCCAAGAAAACCAAAGACGAATCGTGTCTTCAGGACTCATGCTTGGGCTTTTAATTAAGTTTTTTCCATACCATTGGCTCCCTTTTGCTTTAAGATCAGGATTGTTGTACCTTAAGTCTTCCATTTTTCTCCAACTATCTTTGTTGTGTATTCCACGCATATCATTAGCTTCTTTATCCGATCTCCACAAAGAATTACTAGAATACCAAGTCGGTCTTAGTCGTCCGATCCCTCTTCCATAAGTTTTATTTAAATCCATGGTTGGGTCGGTTTCACCGCTGGCAACATTTACATTAGTTCCGGTTTGTCCGTCAGGAGTTTTAATGTTACCATTATTCCAAAATGGAACAGCATTACGCATAGTTTCAATTCTTGCAGAACCCTCTGCTTCAGGATAAGCAACTACATACATTAATCCTTCTGAGTTACTCATATCGAGTTTTGCTTCAACACTATGTAAATCAAACATTAAATTTGTATTTGGAAGACTTTGGTTGATGGTAAATCTATTTTTCATAAGCGGGTGTTTTGCTACGATCTCATTACCCACCTTAATTGCTAAATCAAAATCCTCGAGCTCAATTGCCACTTTCATTAATAAAACTCCACAAGCTGCTTTTGAGGTTCTCCCTCGATCTACATTGTCCGGAACCCACTCATATGCAAATTCCAGATCTTTTTTCAATCTTCTTAAAATGCTCCAACGATCATGAGAGCTGAAGTCGTATTTAGGTTCCAAAACTTCCCAATCAATAAATGGAACATCACCAAATTGATGGACTAATTTGTAATAACGATAAGCACGCTGAAAATAAGCAGATCCAAGAATAGCATTTTTTTCTGCGTCATCTTTAAATGTGGCAAGGTCTATTCTAGAGATAACAGTATTAGCATATTTTATGCCTTTATATCCTTCGAACCAATACCAACCAACACGTGTATAATCTATCGAATTTAATTGAGCATCTGGCATTAAAGCAATATCCATGTTCATTTGTGGACCAGCCTTATCGGTAGTACCTTCTACAGCAACATCGGATTGAATAATTTCCGTTAAAATAGGAGCTCCGTCTCCAAAATATTCCAACCGCATATTTCTTTCAGCTGCAGTTAATGCTGCATAAAGTCCTTCTGGAGTTGAAAGCGCTACTTCCGGTGTATAAAAAGAAAGAGGCTGAGGCTTTAACCAATCTTTGCTACAGCCTATCATTAAGAATATTGTGCTTAAAGAGAAGATGCTTATATATAGTAGTTTTTGGTAAGTTATCATAATAATTGATTTATAATGAGAAATTAAGACTTAGGTTATAAGTTCTGGGTACAGGGAATTGGTCTGTAGGTACTGGAAAGCCTTCAGGGTCTCCATAGGTCCAGTTAGGTGACCAAACAGCAACATTACGAATTGATGCTGAAACTCTTAAATTCCGAATACTTGCCTTTTCACTCAATTCGGAAGGTACTAAGTATGAAAGAGAAATGTTTTCCAACCTAATAAACGATTTATCAATTAAGTTAACACCGATATTTCTCGATCCAATTCTGGCAAAATCATTAATTGGATTCTCGGTTGTCCATCTTGGCATAACGTAATCAGTTGTTCTGTCAGCAAAACTAGAGTTATTGGCGGCACGATTGTATTCATTAGATTGTCCCCAATTAGAATAGATAAACACAGATAAATTGAAATTTCTATAATTAAAGTCGTTTCTCCAAGACCACCTGAATCTAGGTGTTCTATAACCTTGAAATATGCGATCAGCATCCGTCATTACTCCATCTCCATTTTGATCAATGTATTTAAAGTCACCAGGTTGTAAGCCAAATTTTTCTGCTTCGGATTCTTCTCCTAATTGCCAAATCCCATTTCTTTCGTATTCCCAATTTCGGTCTGGATCCTGACCAATAAACCACCTGTTTTTAATATCATCTGCTTCTTTTTGTCCAACCACATTTCCATTTGCATCCACTACATCAATCATATCACCATACAGTTTTAATATTTTTCTCCGATTGAGATTGAAAATCAAGTTGGAACTCCAATTAAATGCTTCTTTTTGAATAATATTACCTGTTAAACTGAATTCGAAGCCTTTGTTTTCTAATTGACCTAAATTGGCTGCTACATTGCTAAAACCAATTATTTCTGGTAATTCACGATCCACCAATAGGTCATTAGTTGTTGCTGTATAGGCTTCAATCGAACCAGTTAATCGGTTTTTCAATACACCGAAATCTAATCCAATATTATATGAGGATTTGTTTTCCCATTTTAATCCTAAATTCGGCATTCTATTTACGTATAATTGGGATTGTAAATAAACATTTCCTTTTGAATCTATGTAAGGATGCAGACCGGAGGTCATGTCAGCTAAAGCATCATATTGAGGAATATCTCTATTTCCATTTTTACCCCATGACAATCTAAGTTTACCATAATCCAACCATGAAGACATCTCCTGCATGAATTTTTCATTTGTAAATGTCCAACCAAAAGCTAACGCAGGAAATGTAGCCCTTGGATTTTGCGATCCAAACGCAGAGTAACCATCCCTTCTGACTGAAGCTGTTAATAAATATTTGTCATTGTAAGAGTAAAACAATCTAGCCATTAAAGCATCTGCTGTCCGATAAGTGTCATCACTTTCATTCAATGGCACCGTTCCGGCTTGTAATCTATGCCATTCTAAAATATCACTTGGTGAATAATTCGAGGTTGAAGCTTTAGTCATCCAAAATTGACCTTTTTCTGCATTTTGAAGTAAGGTTACTTCAAAATTGTGATCACCAAAAGCTTTTTTCCATCTAAGGACATTATCCATTTGCCAATTATATGTTTTTTCAAATCTTCGCTCAGAACGTCCGTTTGAACCTGCCCATTCGGGATTGGCGGCTGATTCATGATTGTAATATTCTCTCCAGATATAAGAAGGCGTGAAGTTGGACTGGATTTCAAATCCATATGGAAGTGTAATGACTCCATACAGGGTTGCATTTAGTGTGTTAAACCGGTCAACCCGGTTGCGGTAAAGATTGTCAAAAAATGGATTCACTGGTGTAACATCTCCTGTTGGTAATCTTCTGTATAAGCTGTTTGGGTCATCTATATTATTAGAACCATAAGGCGGTATTATAGCTGCTTGTCGCCAGTCCGAAGTTAAAAAACCTTCATTTCTCGCAGCAAAATTTGTATTAGTTCCAATTTTTAGAAAGTTGGTTATTTTGGATTCTAGGTTAATGCGAGTTCTAAAATTTTTGAATCGATTACCTTCTACAAAACCTTCTCTATCCACTTGATTTAAGGAGAAGTAATAGTTTAAATTCTCTGTTTTATTTGAAACACTCGCTGTATAATCCTGTTGAAGCCCTTTACGGAAAACAAGATCTTGCCAATTAGTTTCAATTCCGGAAATATAATTGTCAATCTCTGGAGATCGTAACTCCAATCTTGCTAACCAAGATCTGATTAATTGCTCTTCATTGACGGAGGTAACAGGGGTGTTCTGATCATAGTTATACCATGTTAATTGATCAATATTGGAAAGTTTGCGAGGGTCTACAAACATTTCCGGATACTGATTATGGTAATCTTCCGTTCTTCTTCCCATTTCATAATCATAGCGGAAGGAAAGAAATTCTTCACCATTCATTACCCGGGGCATGTTAGCTTCTGTAACAAATCCTAAATTACTATTGATCGTAATGCTTGGTTTTCCGGTAGAACCTCTTTTCGTTGTTATTAAAACAACTCCATTGGCTGCTCTAGCTCCATAAACTGCTGTAGCACTTGCATCTTTAAGAATATCAATAGATGCTATATCATTTGGATTTAAATCTGCAAAAGTTCCATCAAAAATAACCCCATCCACAACATTTAAGGGACTCCCACCAGCTTTCAAAGTACCTTTACCACGTACTAAAAGATCGGCGTCTCCTTTAGCGGAGTTTCCTTGTCCAATAACAAGGCCAGCTGCATTTCCTCTTAATAAATCTTGGACGGATCTTGGAGCTTCTTTTTCAAGCTTTTCTGCCTGCACAGAAGCTACGGATCCGGTCAGATCTTTTCTTTTCTGAGTACCATAACCCACGACTACCACTTCATCTAGATCTTCAGAATTGGGTTGCAGAATAATTTGTAGATTGTTTTGACTTGTAGCTATGGTTTGAGAATTATAGCCTGTATGGGTTAAGGTGATACTCCCTTCATGATTAGCTAATAATTTAAGCTCAAACTTCCCTTCCGGATCTGTTGAGGTACCGTTTTTACTCCCTGTTTGTAAAACACTAACCCCTTCAATTGGTCTATTGTTTGGATCCTTTACAGTTCCTTTAATAATATTTTCAGTTAGGTTTTGTTGTGAAAAACAGGGTTCCCAAGCGTGTAGTGACATCCATATCACAATGAGGATGTAAATGACTCTCTGTTTAATCATGTTTTTAATTTTAGGTTTAAATTTTAAGTTAAAAATAGATTTAATTGAATTTTCTATTTAAAAACTTAGTTCTGTTGTTTATAATTTATAGGTTGTTAACACAATATTAAATAATTAATCAAAGTTTAAGACCTTCACACTGAGGTTTTTTTACGAAAACGTTTGAGTACTATTTGTGGATAAATTTTAAATTGAAAGCCTTATTGATAACCTATTACTGTTACTAATTAATGGGTTATTGGTTGAATGGTGATAAATAAATGGTTGACTTTTTGACTTTACCTAAAAATTTCTATCTTGTAACATCAACTATCCATTTATAACGACTTATGCTACTATTAGGGATTGACCTAGGAACCTCATTTATAAAAGTTTCCATTGTGGATTCACAAACCGGAAAAAAAATAACTTCGGCACAATATCCTGATGTAGAAGCTGAAATCATTTCTCACAAAAAAGGATGGGCAGAACAGGATCCTTCTAATTGGTGGCAGAACACCAAGAATGCCATATTGAAAGCAAATAGTAGCGGTTTATATAATCCAAGAGATATTGGAGCCATTGGGATAGCATACCAAATGCATGGGCTGGTCATCGTAAATAAGAGTCAAAAACCGATTAGAAATTCTATTATCTGGTGTGATAGTAGAGCTGTTAATATCGGAGAAGAAGCTTTTGATGAATTAATTCCTAAGAAATTTTTAACATCGCATCTGAACTCACCGGGTAATTTCACAACCTCTAAACTAGCATGGGTTAAATCTAATGAACCTGATACCTATGAACAGGTATATAAGTTTATGTTGCCCGGAGATTTCCTTAGTATGTGCTTAACTAAGCAAATTACCTCTAATCCGAGTTCTATTTCTGAAGGAATTTTATGGGATTTTGAAAAAAATGACTTATCAGATACGTTGTTATCTTATTATGAAATTGATAAATCTTTAGTTCCTGATATTCAACCTGTTTTTTCTAATTACGGCTCGTTGGATAGTACAATTGCTCACGAACTAGGGCTTTCTGAGGATGTTATAGTTAGTTATAAGGCTGGTGATCAACCAAATAATGCTTTGTCTTTAGGAGTTCTTCATGCCGGAGAAGTTGCTGCTACCGCCGGTACCTCAGGCGTGATTTATGCTGTTACAGATAAATTAACTTATGATAAAGAATCAAGGGTTAATAGTTTTGCACATGTGAATCATAACGAATATGAAAATAATATCGGTGTTCTCTTATGTATCAATGGGACCGGGATACAAAATAGCTGGATAAAAAAATTGACAGCAAGAGGATTGGGGTATGAGGAAATAAATCAATCCGCTTCAAAAATACCTATCGGTTCTGAGGGGATTGTCGTTCTGCCATTTGGTAATGGTGCAGAAAGGATGCTGAATAATAAAACTGTAGGAGGTTGTATTGAAAATTTGGACTTTGTAAGACATGATGAATCTCATATTTGGAGAGCTGTTCAAGAAGGAATAGCATATTCATTTAGATATGGATTGGATATTATCCGCGAAAATAATATATACCCGACCGTCATTAAAGCAGGTTATGCTAATATGTTTTTAAGTTCAGTATTTCAACAATCTTTTGCCGGGGTTACACAAGTACCGGTAGAGTTGTATGAAAGTGATGGGAGTGTTGGTGCGGCTTTAGGAGCAGGAATTGGGGCTAAGATTTATAAAAACAAAGAAGAAGCGTTTAGTGGTTTAACTAAAATTAAAACAATAGAGCCTACTGAGAAAGCACTTTATGAGGAACTTTATGCAAATTGGAAAGACAGTTTAAGTCAAAAATTATAATCAACTAAACATATGAAAGTAATAATTGGAGAAAAAGAGTATTTTAAGAATGTCGGGCAAATTAAGTTCGAAGGATTAGAGTCTGACAACCCTTTAGCTTTCCGCTGGTATGATCCGTCACGGATTATTGCAGGAAAAACAATGCAAGATCATTTTAAATTTGCGTGCGCTTATTGGCACTCTTTCAACGGAAACGGGGCTGACCCTTTTGGGGGAGCCACACATTTTTTTCCTTGGGATGAAAAACCAAAAATTATTGATAGAGCTAAGGACAAAATGGATGCTGCATTTGAATTTATGTCGAAGTTGCAGCTTCCTTATTATTGTTTCCACGATGTAGATCTTGTAGATTATGGAGATAATGTGGGCGATAATGAATCAAACCTTGCTTCAATTGTTGAATATGCCAAACAAAAGCAACAAGATAGTGGGATTAAATTACTTTGGGGGACTGCAAATCTATTCAGTCACCATCGGTATATGAATGGCGCTTCAACTAATCCGGACTTTCACGTTCTGGCACATGCTGCCGCACAGGTGAAAGCAGCTTTGGATGCCACAATTGCCCTGAATGGTGAGAATTATGTGTTCTGGGGTGGGAGAGAAGGATATATGACCTTGTTGAATACCAACATGAAACGGGAGCAGGAACACCTGGCGAAATTTTTACATCTATCTAAAGACTATGCCCGTAAGAATGGATTTAAAGGAACGTTTTTCATTGAACCTAAACCGTGTGAACCAACTAAACATCAATATGATTATGATGCCGCTACAGTTATAAGTTTTCTGAGACAATATGATTTAATGGATGACTTTAAATTAAATCTTGAAGTCAATCATGCCACATTAGCCGGACATACTTTTCAGCATGAACTGCAAGTAGCTGCAGATGCCGGATTGTTAGGATCAATTGACGCTAACCGCGGAGACTATCAAAATGGATGGGATACGGATCAATTTCCATATGATATTAACGAATTGACAGAATCTATGCTCATTATCTTAGAAGCCGGAGGTTTGAAAGGTGGAGGTGTTAATTTTGATGCAAAGATTAGAAGAAACTCTACAGATCCTGAAGATTTATTCTATGCTCATATAGGAGCTATGGATGTTTTTGCTAGATCATTAGTTATCGCTGATAAAATTCTTCAGCAATCTGAGTACAAAAAGATTAGAAAAGACCGTTATTCGAGTTTTGATAGTGGTAAAGGGGCTGATTTTGAAAATGGTAAATTAACTTTAGAAAATCTTCGTGACTTTGCTGCCGAGAACGGTGAACCAAATATGTTGAGTGGTAGACAAGAATATTTAGAAAATTTAATCAATCGTTATATTTAAAGTAGAAAAGATGGATGAAGTAATTTTTCATTGAATATGAGTGTATTACAAATAGGTAGTGATTTTAGATAGGATTTTTTAACTTTTTTTTGCGTATTAATTATTAAAAGCCTATTTTTGTACCACTTTGAAGATAAGGTTACCTTATCCATTCGAAATTCCTGAATAGCTCAGTTGGTTAGAGCATCTGACTGTTAATCAGAGGGTCGCTGGTTCGAGCCCAGCTTCAGGAGCAAAATTAAAACAAGCCGGCTTATAGCCGGCATTTTTTTTAATATAATATTTATATCCATGAGTTTAGTAATCGTTGGAACTGTCGCATTTGATGCTATTGAAACCCCATTTGGCAAAACTGATAAAATTGTTGGTGGTGCGGCAACTTTTGCTGGATTAGCAGCGTCCTATCTTTTTCCAGATGTTAAATTAATCTCCGTAATAGGAGAAGACTTTGGTGATGATAACCTTAATATTTTAAAATCTAAGGGAATTAATGTTGATGGAGTTGAGATAATCCCGGAAGGAAAATCATTCTTTTGGTCGGGAAAATATCATAACGATATGAATAGCCGCGATACATTAATTACTGAATTGAATGTGTTAGCTGATTTTGATCCCAAAATTCCCGCTTCCTACCAAGATTGTGAATATTTACTTTTGGGAAATTTAACCCCTGCTGTACAAATAGCAACCCTAGATCGCTTAAAAAATAAACCAAAATTAGTTGTTTTAGATACAATGAACTTCTGGATGGATGTAGCGATGGATGAATTGCGCGAGGTGTTAAAAAGAGTTGATGTACTGACTATCAATGATGCCGAAGCGAGACAATTATCCGGAGAATATTCTTTGGTTAAAGCTTCAGAGAAAATTCTTCAAATGGGTCCGAAGTATTTAATTATTAAAAAGGGTGAGCACGGAGCGTTATTATTTGGCGAAGGTCAGATTTTTTCAGCACCAGCTTTGCCGCTAGCAGATGTTTTTGACCCAACGGGCGCCGGAGATTCTTTCGCAGGTGGATTCATAGGTTATTTGGCGAAATTACAGTCTATTAACTTTGCAAATATGAAAAATGCAATCATTTTCGGATCGGCACTAGCTTCTTTTTGTGTTGAGGAATTTGGTACTCAACGTTTGCAGAATGTTACGTTGAAGGATATTTCAGAACGCATTGAAGAGTTTGTTAAACTTTCAAAATTCGAGATAAGCGAATAAGCTTATCTCGAATTTTTTATGCTTATTCTTTATAAAGAGATTTAAGAATAAGTTCTTAAAACCGGAGATAGTTCTTAGTTGCTGGTAAATGAGAATTAATTCTCTTTGAATTTATATGCAGTAAGTGTCTTTTTCATTGACTTCCTTGCAACGTGAATCCGAGTTTTTACAGTACCGATTGGTATTTGCAAATGTTCTGAGATTTCATGGTATTTGTAGCCTTCAAAATACATGGTAAAAGGAACATAATATTCATCAGATAATTTGGAAAGTGCATAGTTAATATCTTCCATGATGAATTTATTCTCACCATTGTTTTTTGTTGCGGATACGACCAAGTTTGTTTGAGAAATTTCTTCTTCCTTCGTAATAAAGGAATTAGTTTTTACCACTCGACGATAGTTATTAATAAAGGTATTCTTCATTATTGTATAAAGCCATCCCTTTAAATTAGTCCCATCTCTGAAATTTTTAAAGTACGTAACAGCCTTAAGTAGGGTGTCTTGTACAAGGTCGTTAGCATCTTCATTATCACGCGTAAAGTTTCTGGCATAACTTTTAAGTGATTCTGAATGCTTGACAACCATGGAGTTAAATTCAATCTTGTTCATACAATTAGCGATTATAGTATAGTTAAATGATGTGAAGCAATTTTCAGTCAATTGTCTGGGATAGACGAATCTCTGCGAAAGCTTTATAACAGAAATAATTAATAAGCTTTAAATTGCATGAATATCAATACAATTCTTGTGCTGAAAATTAAGAATTTTGTGGATATCGATATATTAGCAGGGGATGTTTTCGTGTTACGAAAGTAATAAAATAGGAAGTTTCGCCTTTTATTGTAATGTAATCGATGATTATTGTTTTATAATAAAAAAACTTCTTGTGGAAGAAAATGTGGAAAACTTTTATAAAACATTTACTTCGCGTTCTAATTGGATTCCAAACTGTGTATACACATCGTCTACAATAGTAGACGATACTTCAAATATTTCATTGCCAGATGCTTTACCTAAGTTTGTTAGCACTAATGCTTGATTTTTCCACACTGCTACCTGTCCAATTGATTTTCCTTTCCACCCACATTGCTCAATGAGCCAACCAGCGGCCAATTTTTCGTATTCATCGCTTATAGGATAATGAACTATTTTAGGGTATTTGCTTTGAAGGTCTAGAAATAAGGATTTTGAAATAATAGGATTTTTAAAGAAGCTCCCTGCGTTTCCTATCGTAGATGGATCTGGCAGTTTTTCTACACGAATATAAGATACTACCTCCGCAACATCTTTAATAGAAGGGTTGGAAATTCCTCTTTTTGTTAGTTCTTCTTCTATGGCTCCATAACTAGTATTAATTTTTCCATGAAGGTCAAGCTTATAGGTTACACTACAGATAATAAATCGACCTTTATAGTCTCTTTTAAAAATACTATCTCTATAAGAGAAATGACACTGCTCGTTATTAAAAGTTACGAATTCACCAGTTTTGGTGTCAAATGCACGACATGAGTAGAATATGTGCATCAACTCTTGACCATACGCTCCTATATTTTGAATAGGTGAGGCTCCTACAGTTCCTGGAATTAATGCCATATTCTCTAGCCCCGCAAAACCATGATCAATACAATACCACACCAAATCATTCCAAATTTCACCCGCAGACCCAGTTACAAACACATGGTTTCCTTCTATAAAATGATGATTTCCCTTGTTGGCAATATGTACTATTAATCCCGGATAATCTTGGGTAAATAAAACATTACTTCCTCCTCCTAAAACAAAAAAATCACGCTCAAACTCTTTATTATTAAATAGATCTCTCAAGATTAATTCATCTTCTACTTTTATGTATTTATTCGAAACAGCTTCTATACCAAATGTGTTGAAATCTTTAAGAGATTTTTGAGTGAGGATTGTGTTTTTCATTTTTTTGACCAAATCTTTTAAAAGTTCGAAAAATTGAACTATCTTAGATAATAAGGCTGTAAATATAGGTAAACACCAATTTATAAACTAATATTAATTATTAATGGCAAAAAATGCGGATGCTAAAAGAGTAAAAATATTAGATGCTGCGAAAAGGAGGTTTGCTCATTATGGTCTCGCTAAAACCACGATGGCCGAGATCGCACAAGATTTATCTTTTTCTAAGGCACTACTATATTATTACTTTCCTGATAAGAATAGATTGTATGCTGCGGTATTCGAATCTGTCGTTGATGAAATCTTTACAACGACCTCCGAAAAAATAAATAAAACGAAGTCTATAGATGAAGCTATGGAAGCTTTTCTATTAACGCGACTTACTATAATTAAGGAGAATTTCAATATTTTTGAATTTACATACTCTTTGCGCAATGATTTTCCGACTGATATTGAGGAAATTCTCCCTACATTTTTTGAGCGAGAGGTTAATCTAGTTAGTTTTATTCTACAGCGTGGGGCGAATAATAATGAAATCCAAGTTGATGATTTTGATCTTACTGCAAAGATTTTCCTAATCTCCTTATTAGGGATGAGATTGGGAATTCTTCAGGAAATTAAAAGTATTTTTCTCCCCCCTACGAAAGAAGAATTTGATTATATCTTAAGTCTACAACAGAAACTGTCTACTATTTTTATTAACGGATTAAGAATCTAATTCTTTTTTTAAGATATTGTTGATGATTAATTGAGCATGGATTCTCGAGTTTTCGATGAACCATAAATGCGTATTTAACCCGCCACAAACAACCCCTGCAAGGTAAAGGTTCTCAATATTAGTTTCCATTGTCTCCGGATTATGTCTTGGTATACATGCTGATTCTTTAGGAATGTCGATCCCAATCTTTTCTAGGAACTCAAAGTTTGGTCTATATCCCGTTAAAGCTAAAACAAAATCATTTTCTATACTGATAAGTCCTTTGGGGGTTTCTATTTGAACCTTGTGTTCTGTAATTTGTTTGATGTTTGATTTATAATAAACGTTTATCTCCCCATTTGCAATCCTGTTTTCAATATCAGGCCGCACCCAATATTTTACTCTTGGACTTACCTCTTTTCCCCTAATAATAAGACTTACTTCAGCACCTTTTCTATAAACTTCTAAAGCTGCATCAATAGAAGAATTACTTGCCCCTACAACGACTACTTTCTGATTTGCATAGTAGTGAGGATCGTTATAATAATGTCTTACTTTTTCTAGGTCTTCTCCCGGTACTCCTAAATACATAGGGATATCGTAAAATCCGGTTGCTATAATAACATTCTTGGCGCTGTAAACAGATTTTGAAGTAATCACCTGAAAGGTTCCTTCGATTTTGTTTATAGTTAACACCTCTTCAAAAAGATGTGTTTTTAAATCGAATTTACTTTCTATTCTTCTATAATATTCTAATGCTTCCGCCCTTTTAGGTTTAGGGTTTGTACTAACAAAGGGAGTGTCGCCGATTTCAAGCCTTTCGGAAGTTGAAAAGAAAGTCATATTAATCGGATAATTATAAAGAGAGTTTGTTAAACAACCTTTCTCAATAATAATGTGACTTAGTTTATTTTTCTTTGCTTCAATTCCACAGGCAATTCCGATAGGTCCTGCTCCAACAATTAATACATCTATTAAATTATCCATGTATAGTTTCGATATGTTGAGGATGCATACTGGATTCTTTCTCCATCACATCCAAGGTAGATTTATATATATCTGAGGAAATTTTATTTAAAAATTGCAATTGCTCAGTAATTAACTCTGATTCTTTAGGATCTAATGTTTCTGGTGTGATTTCCGGGAAATCTGTTACAGAATCGAAATCATTACCATCCTTACTCGGGACAGTATCAATTGATTTGCTGATGTTTGTTAAAATCCGCTTTAATAGCGTTAAGTGTTCTTTTGTATAATTCGTCTCTGTCGCCTCGGTCAACTGTGTAAGAAGTGTGGCTCCATAGGAGGTAAGAATATGGTTAAGTATAACAAAACGGTTGACCTCTTTACTACTTTTCTGCCTCCATTTAGGTTCTGAAAGCAAACGCTGAAAAGTTGAACCCATATTAGCAGAGGCAATATAAATGGCTTTTCTAGCAAGTTTATACTCTGTTATCGTAATGACTTCCCCCGAGAGAATATTAACGGCTTGTGCTAAATATTTATAATTGGCTATTAATAGTTTTCTCATACTTTCCCGAATTACAAAACTTTCCCAATTCGGAAAGATTACGTAACTCGATAAAAAGGCTATCATTCCACCGATAAATGTATCGAAAATACGTTCTTTTGCTACTTCAAAGGTGTTCAATCCAGAGAAACTGAGCATAATTAAAACATAAGGTGTCATGAACATGACGGCCATAATATAATTAACACGAAAGAGACTATATGCGATCAGAAAGAAGAAAATCAAGATTACAAAGCGGGCAATTTCAGAGTGCACAGTCATTAAAATTATGGCGCCTATAATTCCGCCGATAATAGTTCCCAATAATCTTTGAACATTCCTTTCTTTGGTCAAACCGAAGCCTGGTTTTAGAATCACCATTATCGTCAGTAATATCCAATAACTCCCCATGGTACCAATATTAAAATAATTGGAGTTGAAAATAAGGTACGTTATAGACATCACCAATGCCATCCTGGTTGCATGTCTGAAAATGCTTGAATTTATTGAGAGATTATCCTTAAGTTTTCGAAAATCTATATGTTCTGTTTGTATAAATTTACTTGCTTCTTCAATCTCTTGTTTCTTTAGCGGATTGTTTTCAGGCCTAATAGCACTGTAATTATAAATATTATGAATAAGAATCGTAATATGCCGAATGCTAATTAGTATTTTTTTTAAAGGAATTAAGTTTATGTTTTCTTTCTTTTCAATATTTTCAATTGAGCGTAAAATGCCCTCTATATCATCCTTAAAATTGTATAATGGCTTAGGAGCTCTGTTTGCATTTAATTGATAAGCTAAATGATCTAATTCATTCGCAGTTTTAATTAAAAGAATTTTAAAATCTTTCAATATGCCAGTTTCACCGTATTCCTTTCGAATCAATTCATAATCATAATGCGTGGTCATGGCCTGTTCAAAAAGATCCACAATATCATTAAAAGTCAATGTAAGATATCGTCCAACTTTTGTTGTGTCTTTTATGGATCTTTTACTCTGGAACAAGAGATCTCTAACATTTTCTTGGTGCTGATGCACTTCGATTTGTTTATCAATCAGCTTTCCGTAATTTTCTTCAATTGATATTCTGGCGTCATAAAAATTTGCGCGAAGACGAATAAAATCGCCAACATGTCGAATGGATTCAGATAATTCTTGCTGAGCAAGTCTATAAGGTCTTGCTTGAGTTAGGGAAAAACTGATGATCATGTACCAAACTGCCCCAATGGTAAAATACATCAAAAGCATCAATTCCTCCTGCAAGGTATTCACATCATCTACATAAATCAACATGACAAGAATCCCCATTGAACCCACTGTTGCGGCTCTAGAGTTGAAAACAGCAAACATGGAATAAATGAAACAGAGCGTTCCGATAGTAATGGACATCAGCCATATATTTCCATTTGCAAGGAAGGTAATTACTTGAGTAAGAATACAAACAATTAAGCAAGCAATCATCCCTGTTCTGCGGTGTGATGGCGCACCTGGAGTATCCGAAAGGCCGACTAAAAGAGCACCTAAAGAAATATATGTTCCTAATAAAAATTTGCCCAAAGTGGCACAAATTAAAATAGGAACAATACAACCAATCGTAATGCGTAATCCATCTGCAAAATATTGGCTATAAAAGAAGTTACTTATTTCTTTTGTTTTCTTCATGTGTAGCAGCAAAGATACAGAAGAGGCCGTTAATTAAATGCTTAAAATACGTGAAAATCAATAAAATTTTATTTTTTAATTTTTTTTAAAAACTGCGCTTTGTTGTGGAAATATTAATATTTTTCTATGGTTAGTGTAAAATATACAATTACTTGCTTAAAAAGATATTAAAATGATATATTTGTAATTGTACATGTATCATTCTAGACGAACAACATAGTCAAATACTTATGATGAGATTAAGCCAAAAAAAATTAGCTTTCCAGAACGAAGTCCTTACCAGATTCGATTTATATAAGAGTTTATTTTTGACACTTCCCTTCCAAAGGGTTAAACATACAGGAACGCTTCTTCCGTTTTTTACTACACATTGTGAAAAAGGAGTAGAGGAGCATTTATCACCGGAAGCAATTATCGATAGCTTCTTTGGGCAATATGAACAATATGTTCAGGAAGATGATAGGTTAGATTTGCTGTTTCGCATCGTTCAATACATAGAGCGTCAGGTAGTTTTATTTGATGCTGTTGAAGATTCTGCATTTAAGACAGTTGGAAAAAGCGATGAAACAGGAGGGCTGGATTCTATGTTTAACTTAGCACAGACAAATCCGCAATTAAAAAAGCAAGTTGTCGAAAGGTTAAAAGAAATGTCTGTTCGATTAGTTTTAACTGCCCATCCAACTCAGTTCTATCCGGGTCCGGTTCTGTCAATTATAAATGATTTAATTGATGAACTTAAGAAGGATGATATTCCTAAAATTCATCTTCTGCTTCAGCAGTTGGGAAAAACACCATTTATCAATAAGCAAAGTCCGACACCTGTGGATGAAGCTATTAGTTTAGCTTGGTTCTTAGAGAATGTATTTTATAGCGTTGCATCCGGAATTGAGGCAAAGATTGAGGATGAATTAGAAATTAACTCGAAAGATCTCAATCATTTAATTGAACTAGGATTTTGGCCGGGAGGAGATCGTGATGGTAATCCAAATGTAACCTGGGAGAGTACTAAAAAGGTTGCAACTCTCTTAAGGACTATACTTTTCAGATGTTATTACCGTGATTTCCGAATTGTAAAACGTAGAATAACTTTCCGTGGAGTAGAGCAATATATGGAGGAACTACAGGAACTATTTTATGAAAATAGTTTCAATCCTGTTGAAAACCCAGTAGATGAAACAGAAAGGATATTACATAATTTGAAAGAAATTATCCGAGTATTAAGGGATAATCATGACGGTTTGTTTGTAGAGATAGTTGAAGACCTGAGAAGAAAGGTTCAAACTTTCGGATGTTACTTTACTTCCCTTGATATTCGCCAGGATAGTAGTGCCCTTCGTGACACTTTCAATTGGTTAGTGGAGACATATCCGACAGAAACATCAATTAATTTAAAGGATATCGAAGGATCTGAAGAAGAGAAAGAAAAGCATATAAAATTTACAGAGGCTACTTTAGACCTTCAAGATGGAGTTGACCCTTTAGTGGAAGATACCGTAAAAGTAATTCGTCTTATTAAAGAAATTCAAGCTTCGGGTAGCGAAAGAGCAGTACAACGTTTTGTAATTTCTAATTGTCAACAGGCATCTGATATTATTGGGTTGATGCAACTTTTCTTATGGCAAGGGTGGACCAAGGATGACCTTACTATGGATTTCGTTCCTTTATTTGAGACTGTTGATGATTTAAAACATGCCGCAGATGTTATGAAAAGTCTTTATTCAAATCCAACCTATTCAACTCATCTTAAGAAAAGAGGTAACAAGCAGACAATAATGTTAGGCTTTTCTGATAGTACAAAAGACGGTGGTTATCTGATGGCAAACTGGTCAATTTATAAAGCAAAAATTGAATTGACAGCTATTTCAAGAGAATATGATATCGATTTAGTTTTCTTTGATGGACGTGGGGGGCCTCCTGCACGTGGTGGTGGTAAAACGCAACGTTTTTATGCCTCTATGGGTAATGAAATTGAAAATAATCATATTCAGTTGACTATTCAAGGACAAACCATCAGTAGTCAATATGGATCCTTAGACACAGCAAAATATAATATTGAACAGCTATTGCAAGCAGGATTGGTTTCCGAGCTACAGCAACGTGTTGGAGATACCTTAACTGCAAAACAAAAAGATATTATAGACAGAATGGCTGCGGAAAGTCACAGTAAATTTCTGGAGCTAAGACATCATCCGTTATTCTTGAAATATTTAGAAACCCTAAGTCCGTTAAAGTCCCTGTCTAATATGAATATTTCGAGTCGACCTGTGAAGAGAAACTCTGATAGAGAACTTCGATTAGAAGATTTGAGAGCAATTAGCTTTGTGACATCTTGGAGCCAGCTAAAGCAGAATATCCCCGGATTCTATGGAGTAGGCTCTGCCTTACAATGGGCAGAAGATAATAATCTCTGGTCCTATGTGAAGAATTTGTATGAGACTTCCGGAATGTTTAACACCGTAATAGATAATTGTATGATGTCTATGACGAAATCAAATTTTGAACTGACAGCTTATATGAAAGATGATCCTCAATTTGGAGAATTTTGGAAAAAGCTAAAAGAAGAATTTGATAGAACCCAAAAATATTTGCTGAAGTTGACAGGTATGACAGAATTAATGGAAAACTATCCTGTAGAAAGAGCGTCAATTTTGGAAAGGGAAAAGATTATTCTACCATTGTTAATAATTCAACACTATGCAATTCGATTACTGGAAAAGAAGAAAATGGACGATGCCAAAGCCGAAACATATCGGAAATTAATAGGCCGCACTATTTATGGTGTTGTTAATGCAGGAAGAAATTTAGCTTAGATTGATTTTGAATTAAATAGAAATAGGCATTAATAGGGATATTTTCTTATTTTTGTGTGTTTTTAAAATTATAAAGCGATGAAATTAAATACATTATTAGTTGCTGCAGTTCTTGCAAGTACTTCTTTATCTTCTTGTGTGTTCAAGACGGCAAGTGAAAACCAATTGAAATATACTCATACTACATTGGTAGACGGAGATGGGTATGCTTTTTTTAGACAAGTCGGGGCCATCGCACCTTATGAAATATCCTATGCAAAACATGTTGCTAATGTTGGTAGTGCACAAGCAAAAGACGCTGCTGCAAAAGCATCACAATTCTTTTCAGAAATTCTTCCTCAGATGGACTCTTTAGCAACAAAATACCATGTAGATTTTCCTATTTTAGGAGCTGCTGAGTATGAAGCACCAGGTCACGAGCATGCAACAGTTCCGACCCCTGAAGTTGCAAATGATTCCACCGATACACTAGAAGCTCCGATAGTTTTAAAGCATGCAGAGACGTATTCCGATGAAGCGTATCTACATCATATTCAACATCAGGTTGCTACAGTAAAGGAACAGTTCAGAAGACTTTCTCGTAACACAAATGAGGAATTAAGAGATTTTGCTCAATCTAAAACAGATGCAATTGCTCAGTTGTTTACTGCAGTAGGCGGTAAAGAAGATGCTCATGCGCATCACTAAGCAAGAATAAATGTTAGAAAATAAGATAGTTACAGGTATATTGTCGTATGGAATGTCCGGAAGGGTATTCCATGCGCCATTTATAGAGGTTAACCCAAACTTCGAATTAAAAGGAATCGTTGAACGATCAAAAAAAGTTGCGCAAGAACGATATCCTCATATTGTCAGTTACGACTCCGTACAAGAACTGATCGATGATCCGGAAATTGAGCTGGTCATTGTAAATACCCCTAATGATACACATGTTGAATATGCATTGAAAGCATTATCCGCGGGTAAACACGTCTTAATCGAAAAACCTTTTGCGCCAACTGCCGGAGAGGCAAAGTTGTTATTCAAGGTAGCTCAGGATATGGGAAAGCACATTCTCCCATTTCATAATCGACGCTTTGATGCTGATTACCTATCCCTGAAAAATATTGTAGTTAATAATGAGGTTGGTCGGCCCATAGAATTACACATTCGTTTTGATCGTTTTAAGCCTCAGATCGGACCTAAAGTATTTAAGGAAACGAAGAGACCGGCATCTGGTGTTTTATTTGATTTAGGTTCACATTTACTAGATCAAACATTGGCGCTATTTGGTAAGCCAAAGGCTATGACAAAAGTTAGAGGAGTATATCGGCCAGATTCTATAGTGGATGATTATGGATGTATAATCTTAAATTATACCTCAGGACTTAACGTGTATATAACAACCAGTCTTTTGGTGGCCAACCCGCAAGCTAGTTTTGTCTTGCATGGAACAAATGGAAGTTTTGTCAAAAACAGAACCGATGTTCAAGAGGCTCAACTGATAGAAGGAATGATGCCAAATAACCCTGCGTATGGAATAGAACCCGAAGGAATGGAAGGTTTGTTAACCACTCCGGACGAAGAAGGGAACTTGATTTCCAAATTTGTTTCTCCAGAAATAGGTAATTATATGGGTCTTTTCGATGAGGTCTATGAAACGATACGGAATGATAAACCTTATTTTGTAACTAAGGATCAGATAATTTGGCAGTTAGAAATACTTGAACCTAATAAATAAACTTCCATTTAATATTAAGTTCATACTTAGTTAATCTTGATTCTTTAACATTGTTAAACTTTTCAAATTAAAATAACGTGAGATATGCCGCTATTGATATCGGTTCGAATGCAGTTCGCTTATTGATTGCCGATATTATTGTTAGAGAGAATGAAATCACTTTTAATAAAAACACGCTATTGCGCGTTCCCCTTCGTCTAGGGGACGATGCCTTTATCCATCACCGTATTTCTGAAGGTAAGTTTGAAAGCATGGTAAAAACCATGGGAGCTTTCCGTAATCTTATGGATGTTTATAAGGTTTCAGATTATATGGCGTGTGCCACTTCTGCTATGCGTGATGCCGAAAATGGTCAAGATGTAGTAGCTGCTTGTAAAGAGGCAGGTATTAATATTGATATTATCGACGGAGCTGTTGAAGCTCAAATTATATATAATGTTCACTCCCATACTAATATGGATAAAAATAAAGTTTATCTATATATAGATGTTGGTGGGGGCAGTACCGAAATATCTCTTTTTGCCAATGGTGAATTGATTGCTTCCAGATCCTTTAATTTAGGAACCATTCGTATCCTGGATAACCAAGATAAACCGGAGACATGGGATGATATGAAGGTATGGGTGAAAAATATAACGAAAGGATATAAAAATATCTACGGCATTGGTAGTGGCGGTAATATCAATAAGTTATCTAGATTAGCAAATGAGAAAGCTGATAAACCTATTTCTTACGCAAAATTGAAAGCGCTTTATGTTTATTTAAATTCTTATTCAATGAAGGATAGAATAAATGTTCTAGAACTAAAACAAGATCGTGCGGATGTAATTATCCCTGCATCTGAAATTTTTCTTACCATCATGAAAATAGGTCACCTGAAAAATATAATGGCACCCAGAATAGGATTGGCAGATGGCATTATCCAAACATTAATAAATAAGAATCTCATTCAAGAAAACGGCTCTAAAACGTTGCAAGAATCAAAATAAAGTTTATTTTTGCGATGGCAATTGCCCAGGTGGCGAAATTGGTAGACGCACCATCTTGAGGGGGTGGCGCCTGAATGGGCGTGGCAGTTCGAATCTGCTCCTGGGCACTTAAAGAGACACTGTAAAAATAGGTGTCTCTTTTTTTATGCCAATACATATCGTTAGGATGCAATAGAATACTGTTTGATTTTTTGAGGGAAAAATCTTTGTGTTTTATTCTTGTTCGTCTTCAAATATTTTATTCTTTTCTAGAATAGAGTTAGCATGTTTGACGGATTTTTTTAAAATTCATAGCATTGATATATAGGCCAATTATTTCCCAATAGCTGTGTCTCTATCTTTGCAGCGAAGGGTTATTATATATTTTAGGGCAGTAAAAATTTCAAGTTTTAATATGCCTGAAATAAATAACTTCCGAACCTGAAATAGGTTTAATTATGTGTCCTTAAATTTTCTAAGCAGTTGACGAGGTTCTAGTACATACATTTCTTTTTGTGTATTTGTATTTCAATTTTTTAGAATGCAATTGAATCGAGTAATTCGTTGAAATGGGAGAAGGTATTTCTTAATCCCCCAAATAGAGATGTAGATCTGTTTAGACAGACCAAAGATTATGTCTCTTTTTATAACACGGAAAAAGAGACAAATCTATCGGTCGAATAACTCGGAATGAAAAATTCCATCAGGAAATTAAATCTGTATCATAATTATAGGTTAGTTTAGCGAAAAAGGTGTCCTATTTAACACCTTTTCTTACAAAAGTTTATTGCGTATATTCGAAAGTTGCAAGAAAGCTGTGTAAAAAATTACAATTTTAACTTCTTTAAAAAGGTGGAAAAGTTTGAGCGTAATCGTTGAATCAATCGTCTTATCTTACAGTTTGAATTCGATCAAATGAAAATCAAGAATTTACGATAGGTTAGAAAGCAACAAAATGTTGGTTATCGACAATTTAGACATATTAGAAAGAAAATGGTTTTAAATTCACGTTATTGGTATGGATTCCAATGTTTTTTAAGTAAAAATATGTTTAGAACAGTTTTATTATGTGGGGTAAAAAAATAATAATAATCAAATAGTTTAAATGATGAAAAAGATTCTCTGTAGCTTAATCATGTTGATATCCACATCACTTATTTTTCATTTGAAAGCTCAAACCCAAAAAATCGATAATTGTGATTTTTTTGATGCTGTAGTAAATAATCACAACCAAATCTTTCAGTTTTCAGGTATTCCGTCAGCTATTGAAATGGCTCTAAAGTATTGTAAAGTAGTTGGTTTTAATTTTTATGATTTACAAAATGAATGGCAAAACAAAACTGATGGTTCTTTCCGAGACTTTGACAATAAAGAATTATATGGAATTACTTTCTCCCAAAAGTTTAATTTGCCCCGAGATGAAAATTTTCCGATAGACAGCCTTTTTCAAACTATAGAAAATGAATTGAAGTCTGGTAAAAAGGTGATTATCGCATTGCAGATGGACGCGGGTTGGTCTATTTTTGTTGTCTATAAACAAACTCCGGATGGAGAGTTCGTTTCATATAGCAAACTTGGAAGTCATACCTTAATACTTAAAAATACTAAAGAAATTGTGAAAAAATCTAATGGTACGGAAATCATGACTTACAGCAGTCCCGCGTGTTTCTAGCAAGAGGTAACATTTCTTATGGAATTGACTTGTAGTCTGGTACTAACACAAAGTAAAAAAAGATCTTTTAAAAGATGGAATATAAAGTCATTGTTTGTAAACAATTGTTATAAAACATGTTTTTAATGCAAAGCATTGAAATGAGTATGTTATGAAAAATATAATATGTTTCATACCAAAATTTCGATCATTTTGCACCACTTGGTTGGGTTTTGGTAAAAAACAACTATAATTATAAATAATTTATATGATGAAAAAGATTCTCTTAAGTTTAGGCATATTGATTTCCACATCACTTATTTTTCATTTGAAAGCTCAAACCCAAAAAATCGATAATTGTGATTTTTTTGATACTGTCATAAATAACCACGATCAAATCTTTGAATTGTCTTGCATCCCATCTGCTGTCGAAATGGTCCTAAAGTATTATAAGGTCGTAGATTTTGATTTTTACGACTTGCAAAAGGATTGGAAAAACAAAAGTGATGGTTCTTTCCATAATTTTGACAATAAAGAATTATACGGAATTACTTTTTCTCAAAAATTTGTTTTACCTCGGGATGAAAATTTTCCAATAGACAGCCTTTTTCAAACTATAGAAAATGAATTAAAGTCTGAGAAAAAAGTGATTATTTCACTCCCAGCAGACACAGGTTGGCATATGTTCGTCATCTGCAAACAAACTCCGGATGGAGAGTTTGTTTCATACAGTAAACTTGGAAGCCATACCTTAATACTTAGAAATACAAAAGAGATTGTGAAAAAGTCTAACGGTACAGAAATCATGACTTATAATACTCCTGCCGATTTGTAGCGAAGCGAGATGAATCTTGCTAATAATAGTACTGCATCAGTAATAAGTTTTATTTTTAAACGTCTGTACACTAAGGAACTTTAAACGTGAATACCAAACGCCAGCTTGCAACAAAAAGTTTCACACAATTGCTAATTGATGCCAAATAAAAATCTTTACGATTTTCATCAGTTTAGTCGTTGTATTCTTGCCGTTATTTTGAAACTAAAGGCTTTTTTGTGCACGGCAGGGATAATTTGGATAGTATCTTTCTCCTATTCCGTGTCTTCGAAAGATCGCAGTTGCAGTCAAAATATAGGTCAAATCGGTGAATGATTCGGTGGAGTGGAAAAAGGAAACGAATCTAAAGAACTAACTTATTGTTTCGGATAAATTCTTAACTCTTGTTCAAAACATAAGAAATTATGATGGCCGACAGCACAATTACAAGAAGGGGCTGTATCATAAATCATTGATACAGTCCTTTTTTTTGTTT